>JAUSJS010000053.1 GCA_030647575.1 Candidatus Limnocylindrales bacterium
ATCAGCGCGACCCCGGCGAATGACAGCAGCGACAAACCGCCGATGACTCCGCCCAGAACCCCGAGACCGAACGCCGTCCATGGATCAGTCTGGGAGTGGCTCGGGGACGTCATCTTCTGCTCTCTTCAGCGTGCTACTCTGTCATAGCAAGTTATGAGCGATAAACAGGCTACTGTCAAGGCGCACGTTCTGCCCACGCCTCCGCCTGCCACTGCCGGCGACGCCGCGAACGGCCCTGACCACAAGACGGCCGAGGAGATCCGGATCGAGCTCGCCCGGGCGTGGGGCGAGATGGGCGCAGCCTGGGGCGTCACCCCCGCGATCGCCCGGGTCCATGCGTATCTGATGGCTCGCCAGGAGCCGCTAACCGAGCGCGAGGTTCGCGAGGCCCTGGGTCTGAGCCACCGGGCGGCCAGCCTGGCCCTCGCCGAGGCCGAGTCGTGGGGGATCGTCGAGCGCGTCCGGGAGTTGCGGCGGGTCGGGCGACGCGGGCCGGCCGGGACCGCCTACCTGGCGGTCGGCGATCACTGGCAGTGGTTCGGGCGGGTCATCGCTGAACGCAAGGTCCGCGAGGGCGACCCGATCATCACCGTGCTCGAGGCCAAGGAGCGCGAGGCGGCGGCCGCTGTCGAGGCCAACCCCGATGACGACGAGTTGGCCGCCCTGCGCGACTGGCTGTCGGCCTTCCTCGTGTTCGTCCGACTGTTCGATCGGGCGGTTGGGCTGGTGCCGCAGCTGGATCCGCGCGAGCTCGAGCGTTCGCTGAGCCTGCTCGGCCGAATCCCGGACGCGACGATCCTGCGCCTGTTCGATCTGCTCGGCGGACTGCCGGATCAGGATGTGATCGACCTGGTCGATGCGCTCTCGCGCCTGTCGCCGGTCGCAGCACGCCGTGCCACGAAGCTCATGTCGGGAGTGATCCGCACCGTCTCGCGTTGAGCGAGCGGTCACGACGCGGGTGCGCGCGGCCGGCTCGCGGCGGACAGCGCCCCCGCGCGACTCGGAGTCGACATCGAGGGGCCGAACGGTCCCTCGGACAGCCTCTCGACGCCCAAGTGTGTCCCCGAGTCGCGCCCTTGTCAGGACGGACGTCGTCAGGTTACGTTCGGGCGCAAAGCGTGCCTGACAGTGGCCAGGAGACGCCGAGGTTCGCGGTCCCCTCGTGGGCCGTCGTGCGCACACGTGCGATAATCGTCGCGCGCGCGGGGCTCGGCCGACTCGAACGGGCGACGACCCCGGGGCCAGACCCGGCCGGCGAACCGAGCGCGATGACCAGAGGAAACCGTCCCACATGACCGTCGAGACGTCCACCTGGGCGACCAAGAAGGGTCTTGCCCAGATGCTCAAGGGCGGCGTCATCATGGATGTCGTCACGCCCGAACAGGCCAAGCTCGCCGAGGATGCCGGCGCGGTCGCCGTCATGGCGCTCGAGCGCGTGCCGGCTGACATCCGGGCGGCCGGCGGCGTCGCACGAATGAGCGACCCATCGATCATCGAAGCGATCATGGACGCCGTGACCATTCCGGTCATGGCCAAGGCCCGGATCGGTCACTTCGTGGAGGCTCAGGTCCTCGAGGCGCTTGGCGTCGACTACATCGACGAGTCCGAGGTCTTGACCCCGGCCGACGAGAGCAACCATATCGACAAGCACGCCTTCAAGGTTCCCTTCGTGTGCGGCTGCCGCAACCTCGGTGAGGCGCTGCGGCGGATCAACGAGGGCGCCGCGATGATGCGGACCAAGGGCGAGGCCGGGACGGGCAACATCGTCGAGGCGGTCCGTCAGCTGCGCGACGTGCTGGCAGAGATGCGTCGCCTGCGGGGCATGCGCGAGGACGAGCTGTTCGCCGCCGCCAAAGAGCTCGGCGCACCGTACGAGCTGGTCAAGCAGGTTGCCGCCGATGGCAAGCTGCCTGTCGTCAACTTCGTGGCCGGCGGCATCAGCACCCCGGCCGATGCGGCCCTGGTGATGCAGCTGGGCGCCGAGGGCGTCTTCGTCGGCTCGGGCATCTTCAAGTCGGAGGATCCGGCCCGGATGGCCAATGCGATCGTGCAGGCCACCACCTTCTTCGATGATCCCAAGAAGATCGCCGAGGTCTCGAAGGGCCTCGGAGCCCCGATGCGGGGCATCGCGCTCGAGGAGATCCCGGACCGGGAGCGGCTCGCCGTCCGCGGCTGGTAGGGCGACCCACCACGTCGCCGGCGACCACGCGCGCATGAGGATCGGCGTACTCGCCCTCCAGGGGGCGTTCCGCGAGCACCTCGACACGCTCCACGCGATCGGCGTGGAGGGGGTCCGCGTGCGCGAGCCCGCAGATCTGGACGGCGTCAGCGGGCTCATCCTGCCCGGCGGCGAGAGCACGACGATGCGCCAGCTGATCGAGCGCTGGGGGTTGCGCCAGCCGATCCTCGAGCTGGCCGAACGCGGCGCCCCGATCTTCGGGACGTGTGCCGGGATGATCTTGCTGGCGCGCGAGATCGCCGGCGACGAGCCGCCGACGCTGCCGGTACTCGACGTGACCGTCGAGCGCAACGCGTTCGGCCGCCAGCTGGATTCGTTCGAGGCCGAGGTGCCCGTGCCGATCCTCGGTGACCGGCCGGTCCATGCGGTCTTCATCCGGGCACCGATCATCGAGCGGACCAGCCCGGAGGTGGACGTCCTGGCGCGGCTCGATGACGGCCGGATCGTCGCCGTTCGAGAGCGAAACATCCTCGCCACCGCGTTCCACCCGGAGCTCGCCGGCGAAACGAGGTTCCACCGCTTGATGGCCACGATGGCGGCCGAGCATGACGACCCCGGCGAGGGCTCGGGGCGCCGGCCGCATCCGACCCGGCGGGGCAGGCCGGCTCGATGAGCGCGCTGCGAGCCCCCCGAGGCGGCGGCAAGGTACGGCCGGCGCGCCTGACCGATCTGGCGGCGCTCGGCGAGCTCTCGCGGCTGTGTCAATCCGACAGCGTGGACACGCGCTCCCTGGGGTTGCCGGTGAACGGGCCGCCGATCGGTGTGTTCAGCCTCTTCCGGCTCCCGCTGGGTGCCTTCCGGCCAAACGACCTGCTGTACGTCTACGAGGACCAGGGCCACATCGCCGGCCTCGTCCGCGTGGAGCGCGAATCGGTCCGCGACGAATGGACGATCGTCGAGCTTGATGCGGTCGGGATGGCCAATGCCGGCGACATCCGTTATCGCCTGGTCCAGCTCCTGCTGCGCGAGGGTGCGAAGAGAGGCGCGGCGCGCTTCCACGTTGCCTGCGCCGACGCCGACGACAATGTCGAACTGTTAATGCAGGCGGGCTTCATGCGCTACGGCGAGGAGCGGATCCTGTTCCGCCCGGCCGACAGGCCGATGCCGGCGCCCTGGACGGACAAGCGTGCTGAGGCGGCGCGGATCCGGCCGACGAACTCGCTGGATGCGATCCCGCTGGCCAGGCTGTATGGCCAGGCGACACCGCAGCCCGTGGCTCGCCTGGAGGCGTTCCGCCTCGCCGACTGGGAACGCCAGGGCGCCCATATGCGCGTGCCGCGCTCCAGCCTGACCCCGATCCTGCGCTTCGCCGACGTCGAGGGGTTCGTGCAGGCGGCGCAGGACGGCGGCGGCGACGGGACGATGCTCGACGCCTACATCCAGGTCGGCGTCGCCAAGGAGGACCAGCCCCACTATCTCAAGGTGGTCGCTCGACCGGAGGCCGACGTCTCCGAGCTCATCGACTTCGGCCTGGGCATCATCGCCGCGCAGACGACAAAGGGCGGAGATCATCGCCCGGAACGGGGGGTCATCGCTCCGGTGCGGACCTATGAATCGCCGATCGACCGCAGAATGGAGGACGCCGGCTTCGATTCGATCGCCACTGTCACCCTGCTGATGAAGGAAACCCTCATCCGCGTCGCCGAACCGGCTCTCGTGCCGGCGGGCGTCAGGTAATCCATCCGCTAGTGGAGGACAACGTGGGTCGCGAAGATCGCCAGCGGGAATCGATCGACGATCTCGACGCGTTGCTCACAGCGCTGCCGCCCGAGATCGTCGAGGCGGTCCACGCGCTGCCCGATCCCACCGCGCTGATCGAGGTCGTCATGGACCTGGGCCGCCGGCCCGAGGCGCGCTTTCCCGATTCGGAGATCGCGCTGCTGGACCGCGAGATCGTCGAGGCCGACCTGGCTTTCGTCGTCGAGCACATCGGGACGTTCGGCGATGACAACCGGGCCGGCATCGAGCGGACCCTGCACCGGATCAGCGCGATCCGCAACCGGAACGGCAAGATCGTCGGGCTGACCTGCCGGATCGGCCGGGCGGTCTACGGCACGATCGAGATCATCAACGACTTCGTCGAGACCGGGAAGTCGATCCTGATCCTGGGCCGCCCGGGGATCGGCAAGACGACCATGCTGCGCGAAGCCGCGCGCGTGCTGGCCGACGACATGGGCAAGCGGGTCGTGGTGGTCGATACGAGCAACGAGATCGCCGGTGACGGCGACATCCCGCATCCGGCGATCGGCAAGGCACGGCGGATGCAGGTCCGCACGCCGTCGCTCCAGCACGAGGTGATGATCGAGGCGGTCGAGAATCACATGCCCCAGGTGATCGTCATCGACGAGATCGGGACGGAGCTCGAGGCGGTGGCCGCGCGCACGATCGCCGAACGCGGCGTGCAGCTGATCGGCACGGCGCATGGCAACAGCCTCGACAACCTGATGCTCAATCCGACGTTGTCCGATCTGATCGGTGGCATCCAGAGCGTGACCCTTGGCGACGAGGAGGCTCGCCGTCGGCGGACCCAGAAGAGCGTGCTCGAGCGCAAGGCCCCGCCGACGTTCGACGTGATCGTGGAGATCCAGGATCGGGAACGCGTCGCGGTCCATGCCGATGTGGCGGACACCATCGATGCCCTGTTGCGCGGCGATCCAGTCGCACCGGAGCTGCGCTGGCGCGACGAGGAAGGCGTTCATCGCAGCCAGGGTCGACCACGGCCTTCGCCACGAGAGCAGCTGGGTGCGGAGCGCTTCGCCGGTCTCGTCGGCGCGGGCTCACCCTGGCGGATGGAGCCCGGCTGGCGCGGCGAGGGCTCGTATCGAACCGGCGGCTTTCGCGAGGCGGAGCGCAGCGCCGGGTTCCGGCCAGGCTACCGGCCCGGGGCGACCGGTGGCTGGCGGCAGTCCCGCGGCGGCTCGGGGCGTGAGCCTGCCACGCGCGGTCCCGTATCGGAGGGTGGCTGGGCCGGCACCCTGCCCGGTGAGCGATCTGCCGCCCCGTCGGCGTCACCACGCGGCGCACGTGCAGCGGAAGCCCCGTTCGTCGCTGGCGAGATCGCCGACCGCGGACCACTGGAACGGGGGGCCACGACGACCGCGGCGGAGACGCGCGCCCGCGAGGCCCGTGAGCTCGAGCGCCAGAGGGCCTGGCGCGACCAGGCGAGCAAGGCGCTCAGCGCGATGAAGGCCGAGGAAGGAACGGGACCGGTCAACGTCGACGAACTCGTCGACGACGATCTGGACATGCTGCCACTCGGCGGCGAGGAAGGACCCGATGGCAGCACCGTGCTGGTGCCCGGCGGCTCACCACTGCCGACCTTGCGCGTCCTGCCCCAGGGAATCAGCCACAAGCGCCTCGAGCAGGCGATCCGGGACCTGCAACTCCCGGTTGTCATCGCCCGCGACGTGGACGAGGCGGACGTGGTCATGACCCTGCGCAACGAGTACAAGCAGAAGACCCCGCTGCTCCGCGACGCCGAGGATCGGGCGATGCCGATCTACGTCCTCAAGAGCAACACCATCCCGCAGATGCAATCGAGCCTGACCTCGATCTTCTCGCTCGAGATCGATCCGCGTGAAGCCGCCATGCGCGAGACCGAGGACGCCATCGAAGCCGTGCTGCAGTCGTCCGACGCGGTCGAGCTGTCCCCCCAGAACGCCTACATCCGCCGGCTTCAACACCAGCTGGCAGAGCGGGCGAACCTGGTCTCCCGGTCTCGCGGTCGTGAGCCGTACCGGCGGGTCCGGCTCTATCCGGACGCCGCGCGCAGCGGCTGGCGTTGACCTCGTCGCTCGGACTGCGCGGCGGGCTGCGCCAGCTCAGCAGCGGGTCATCGCGTACGGCATCGCCGGCATCGCCGTGGCGCTGCACGGCTTGGTCGCGCTTGGCTGGGCGGGCGGTCGGGTGGCGACGCTTGCCGAAACCATTGACACCGAGGTGGCGCAGCTGACGGCCACGCTCGATGGCACGGCGGACACGCTGCATGACGCCGGCGCGTCCGCCGTCTCGCTCGCGGTGACCCAACCTGCGGTCGATCGAAGCCCAGCTGTCGTCGATCAACATGGCAGCAGTAAATCCAGGGGAAGAACCCGCCACAAGAGCCGTCGCCGACGGCTGGTCTCTCGCGGTCACGGCCCCATGAGCGTGGGATCGGCGGGCGGACCTGCCACTTCGGTCTCGGCCCACCCGTTGTGGCGTCGCATGCCCCGGATCTACTGCTGTGAGCAGTACGGACCTGGGTAGCGGGCGGCGCTCCGACCGGGCCGGCGCTCCGAGCAGGCCGACACACCGGCGTGGAATGTGCCTACGCCCGGGGCGCTATTGACATCGGTCGACGGGTCGCCTATATATCGTAAGGCGTTATAGCACGGGAAGGACGAGCGTGCCAGTGACATCCACGGCGGCAGCGGTTGCGGCGAGCGACGGACGGTCCGTATCGCTCGTCGGGGAGGTTCTGCGCGACATTGCCCGGGGCGGGATTGCCGGTCTCCTCACCGGGATCGTCGTGGCTGGGCTCGGTGGCCGGATCGTCATGCGGCTCGCGGCGCTCATCGTCCCGACGTCGGCCGGGCGCTTCACCGAGAACGGCAACCAGATCGGGGACATCACGTTCTCGGGCACGTTTGGGTTGATCCTCGTCGGTGGCCTGTTCTTCGGGTTGTTCGGCGCGACGGTCTGGGTCGTCGTTTCCCCATGGATCCCGGGGGCCGGTCTCCGGCGCGCGATCTTCACGATGCCGATCGCCGTCGCCCTGACCGGCATGGTCCTGATCCAGGGAACCAACCCCGACTTCCGGATCCTCGCGCACGACGGACGAGTCGTGGCGGTGCTCCTGGCGCTCGTCGCCCTTGCCGGGTTGTCGATCGCGCTGCTCGACGGCTGGCTCGACGACCGACTCCCGCACGCGGGCGCCGCGTCCAGGGCTCCCATCGCGCTGTACCTCATCCTGGCGCTGGCCGGTGGGCTCTTGATCCTGCCGATCGTCATCCTGGGCTATTTCGACGCGGACGCCCGCCTGGGACTTGCGCTGGTCGGAGTCGGGCTGGCGACACTCGCGGGGTGGCTACTTCGCGGCAGGGGACGCGTGCGACCGCCAAGTCTCCTGATCGCCGGGCGTGCGGCTCTTCTGGCCGCGGTCGTGTTCGGCGTGCTCGAACTCGCGCCCGAAGTCGCCGCCGCGCTTGGGACGACATGACACGCTCGAAGTCGCCGCAGAGTTGACAGACACGGCGAACCAGCTCAGGGAGGCGTGAGGCGCTCGCTCTTCCGTCAGCCCTACCGTCGCGTCGAAGGGCGGACCGCGCGGCATGGAAGCCGCTCCCGCCGTGGACGCCGCTTCAAACCGGAGTTGTCATCGTTTCATGCGGCGCCGTGCGCCGCGGTCTCGAATCCGTGCGGAGGCCGTCGCCCTGGCGTCATCTCGGGCGCTCGACCTTGTTGGCTGGGTCGTCGACGTTGGTCACGTTGATGGAGATGTTCTGGTCGGCCGCCGTGCCAGTGAATTCGTAGGCCACCAGGAAGCCGTCGTCCGCCACCCAGAAGTCGAGGCCGGCCCCCGCCGGGAAGGAGAACGAACCGGCAAGCGTGGAGCTCGAGTCGAACCGATAGTGCTTGGCGTTGACGCCGTTCTTCTGCTCGCTACCCAGGTCCGTGGAGACCGCAGCGATGTTGCCATTGGCGAATGCGCCGATCAGAAGCAGCGGGGAGAACGAGCCAACGAGCGCGTTGGCCATACCGAGATCGTCCTTCGTGTATGGCTCCCCTCCGATCGCGACCCAGGTTTCGCTGCCGATCCTGATAACCTTCGTGACGTCGTCACCTTCACCGAGGGAGATCTCCTCGGCCTTCTCGGGCTCGGACACGACGGTCGCGTGGTAGACGGTTGAACCCGCGACAGAGATGGAGATCTGATACGAGCCGACGTTCTCCAGGTTGTTGGTCAGCCCGCCAAGGTCGAATGTCGGGATCGCCACGTCGGGGGTCGCTTCTGCGCCCGGGGGCGTTTCCGGCGTCGGGGTGATCTCTGCAGCAGGTGGCGTTGACGTCGCCTCGCCCACCGGGACCGGTGTCGGGGTCGCCGCCGCACCGCCGCAGGCACCGACGGTGAGGGCGATGGAGACGAGCATCGCGGCCAGCAGGCTCGCGCGGCGGAATTCGGTCATCAGATCAGTTCCCCGAGTTCGCCGGTCGGGTGCCGGCACGCCACGATCATGGGGCGGCAGGCGCATCAGTGCAAGCGCGCGAGCGCCTCCAGGGTCCGGTCCACCTCGGCGGTCGTGTTGTAGTGGACCAGGCCCAGCCGGAGGACGCCGCCTGTTTCGGCCCTGCCCAGCCGCTCGATCAACCCGGTCGCGTAGAAGTCGCCGTCCCAGACGTAGATCCCCTGGCGGCCGAGGGCTTCGGCCGCGGCCCTGGGGTGGACGCCGTCGATCGAAACGGAGACGGTCGGGACGCGCGAGGCGAAGGCCGCCCGGTCGGTGATGCCGTGGATCGTGACGCCCGCGATGGCTTCGAGACCGTCGATGAGCCGGATCACCAGGTCGCGTTCGTAGGCCGCGATCGCGGTCATTCCGGCCACCAGTTCGCGGCGTCGCTCGCTCGCGTTCGCGGCACCCGCCGCCCCGCTGACGTCGCCGAAGCTCCGGCCGACGTCGCGCAGGTAATCGGTCGCCGCTAGCGTGCCGGCGATCGCTTCGAAGGCGGCGGTCCCGGTCTCGAACCGATCGTGCGCCGCCCGAACCTTGTAGGCCGGCAGCCGATCGAAGACGTCGGCCTTGCCATAGAGCGCGCCGAGGTGCGGCCCGAACCACTTGTAGGCCGAGCAGACCAGGAAGTCCGTGTCGAGCGCCTGGACGTCGATCGGGCCATGCGGTGCGTAGGCGACCGCGTCCACGTAGGTCAGGGCGCCGACCTCATGGGCGCGCGCGACGATCTCGCGGACAGGGTTGACCGACCCGACCGCGTTGCTGGCATAGCCGACGGCGACCAGCCTGGTCCGCGGGCCGAGCTTCGATTCGAGGTCCTCGAGGTCCAGCGTGACGTCGTCCTCGTGGATGTCCACGGTCTGAACGGTCACGCCGCGGTCGGCGGCCATCGCCCGCCAGGTCGAGACGTTGGCCTCGTGGTCCAGGGTCGTGACCACGATCTCATCGCCGGCCTTGAGAGTCGCGCCGATGGATCGTCCGATGTGGAGCGTGAGGGTGGACATGTTGTAGCCGAACTTGATCTCACTCGCGCTGGCGGCTCCGAGGAAGTCGGCGACCGCCGCGTGCGCCTCGTCGACCATGGCATCGTTCAGCTCGCTGGTCCGGAACGCCCCGCCGGCGTTCGCGTTCATCTCGCGGAAGTAGCCGCTGACGGTGTCGATGACCCGCTGCGGAACCTGCGTGCCGCCGGGGCCATCCAGGAAGGCGACTGGACGACCGTTCTGCTCGCGCGCCAGGGCCGGGAACTCGGCGCGGAGGGCATCGACGTCAAAGGCGGGCATCAGTGCTCCGTGCCCCCGGTGAACGTCCAGTTGTCGATGCGGACGGCGGGCACGACCACGCCACCGAGAAACCCGCGAAGGGTCCGGCGCTCACGACCCACTGCGGTCGTCCCGGCCAGGGCCGCAAGGTAGCTCTGCGTGTAACGCAGGTTCTTGACCGGCCCGATCACCCGGCCGCCCTCAACCAGGAACGTGCCGTCCCGCGTCATCCCGGTGACGAGGGCCAGCTTGGGATGGACCGGGTTGGTGTAGTGGAACCGCGTCACCAGCAGCCCTCGATCCAGGCCGCCGATCAGCTCGTCGCGCGTGGACGTTCCGGGCTCCATGATCATGTTGAGCGGGAACGGACCGTACGGGTTGGGTGCCGGCAGGCCGTGGCCGGTCGAGGTCACACCGGCTCGGGCCGCGGTCTGGGCATCGTGGACGACCCCGCAGCAGACGCCGCGCTCGATTAGCTCGACACGCTGCTTGGCCACCCCCTCGTAGTCGAACCAGAGCGGCAGGCCGGCCGGGTCGCGGCCATCATCGCGGATGGTCACGACCTCGCTGCCGATCCGCTTGCCGGGCTCCACGAAGCTGCGCTCTTCCTGGACGGCGAGTGCCGAGAAGCCCAGGTAGCCAAGCATGTCGAGCAGGTCGACGACGGCGTACTCCTCGAGCACGACCGGGTAGTCGCCGGGCTCGATTGCGACCGCATTGGCGGTGGCTCGGGCCTTGTCGGCTGCCTCGCGGCCGATGTCCGCGGCGTCGATCGTCGAGGCGTCGACCGCGGCCTCCTCCGCGTAGCCTGTCCCACCGGCGGGACCCATCGAGACGGTGATCAGCTGCGACGTGGTTCTGGTTCCGGCAACCCGGACGCCCTTCGAATTTGCGACGGCCGTGGATTCCAGCCCTGTCGCGAAGGAGCCGTAGGCGGTGACCCCGGCCGCGTCGGCCGCGGCGATGACCGCCCGGACAGCGTCGGCTCGAAATTCCGGGCTGGCGCCGGCGGTCGAGGCACTGTATCCAGCGGCGACCGGCGAGGTTTCGGACGGCGCCGGGAGGCCGCCCCAGTCCTCGAGCTCCTCGACCACGCCGGCAATGGCGGCGGCATTCTCGGCCAGCCGGCGAAGCCCCTCCGGATCGGTCCGCCCGGTGGAGGCCACCCCCACGCGCTTGCCGATCACCACCCGAAGGTTCACCACACTGTTGGACTCGGCGACGTTCTGGTGGATCTCGCTGTTGGCGAATCGGGTCAGCGCCGAATCCTCGGCCATGACCAGCGCCTCTGCTTCGGTCACGCCCTCGCGGAGCGCCTCGGCAAGCGCGGCCTCGGCCAGGGCCAGGGCATCGCCGGCTCGGTCGTCGTTCACCTGCCTACCATTTGCCGACGCCGACCTGGACGTTCCGGAAGCGCGCCCCTGGAACCGCGTGGCCGATGTGGCCGGTCTGGCCGGGCTCCCCCTTGCCGCAGTTCGGCGTGCCGAGCATCACATAGCTGCGCTCGTCGCCGACCGCGTCACAGGAGCGCCAGAACTCGTAGGTGATGCCGGTGTAGGTCGGGTTCTTGAAGAGGCGCCCCTTGCGACCGCTCTTGACCTCGTAGGCGACCTCCGTCGCGAACTGGAAGTTGAGTCGGCGGTCGTCGATCGACCACGATCGGTTCGACGCGAGGTAGAGCCCATCGTCGGTGTCGGCGACGATCTCATCGAGGCTCATTCCGGGCTTTGGCAGCAGGTTGATGTTGGTCATCCGGATGAGCGGGATGCGATTCCACCCGTCGGCGCGCATGGCCCCGCCACTCCGACGCCCGATCCGTGGCGCGGTCTCACGGCTGGTCAGATAGCCGACGAAGATGCCGTTCTGGACGAGCGGCACCGCCTGCGCGGCAACGCCCTCGTCATCCCAGCCGAACGTGCCCATGCCGCCTGGCGAGGTGGCGTCGGCGACGATGTCAATCAGGTCCGAGCCGTAGCGGAAGCCTTCGTCGAGCTTGTCCGTGGTGAGGAAGCTGGTCCCGGCGTAGGACGCCTCGGTGCCGAAGACGCGATCCAGCTCCGATGGATGGCCACACGACTCGTGGACCTGGAGATAGAGCTGCGATGGGTCGAGGATGACAGTGAACTGGCCCGACGGGCACTGCGGAGCGGTCAGCAGCGCGACGGCCTCGTCGGCCAGCGGCTCGGCGCGCTCCCTGAGGTTCAGCCCACGGATACATTCGTAGCCACCGGCCTGCCAGCCACCACCTGAATCGGGATAGCTCCGGCGCTGATGTTCGTCACCGTCGACCGCGTTCGCCTCGACTCCTGCTCCGACGTGGGTGATCACCTGCTCGGTCAGGCTGCCGTCCGTCGCCGCGAACGTCTTCCACTCGCGCTGGGCGGCGTAGCTCGACTCGGTGAAGGCGATGCCCTTGACCCCGGCGACGATCTGGTCGGCGGCAAGGAGATCGGCGATCTTGGTCTCGAGCGGGACCTCGAACGGGTCCTCCTGGAGCGGTGTTTCGTAGCGGCCATGGGCGGCCGGCCGGTCGTCCAGGCGGGTCGGCTGGCGCAGGGCCGTGGCGCTGGCGCGGGCGATCCGGACCGCCTCGGCGGCGACCCGGTCCGCCTCGGCTACGGTCAGCCGGTACGACGAGGCAAAGCCCCAGGCGCCATCGACGAGCACCCGCACGCCGAACCCCTCGCTCTCGCCGGAGGCGACGCCTTCGACCCGGCCGGTCTTGATCGTGACGCTCTCGTCACGCCGCCGGACGACGCGGACGTCCGCGTATGCCGCGCCCCGGGCAGCGGCCGTATCGAGGGCGCGATCGGTCAGGTCTCGCATGCGCGGCGGAGCCTAACAGAGGGGTGGAACCGGTCGACAGTGAGGACCCTTCCCTATTGAGTCCCTCGGCTGAGATGGGGAGGATCAGAACGTCGTGTTGCCCGAGACGGCCTGGATGGTGAGATAGATGCCGAACCCGAGGACGAGGAACGAGGCGACGAGCGGCAGGTACCCGCTGACCCGCCCAAGCGGCGTCGAAGCGTCGACGCGGTCCAGACGGCCCCGCGCGACGACCAGCGCGAGACCGATCCCGCCCATGACCAGGGCCATGCCGAGCCCGAAGGCGACCACCAGGACGAATCCGAACGCGGGCCGTCCCGCGGCGATCGAGCCCAGGAGAATCAGCAGGGCGCTCGCGGACGGGATCAAGCCGCCGGCGAGGCCGAGGACGAACAGGCTGCGCCACGAGATCGACGAGCCGGGCGCGGGAAGGTGGCTGTGGCGTGGCCCGCCGTGGCTATGCTCGCCCAGGGCCGGGCTGTCATGGTCGTGGGCGCCGGCGTGGTCGTGCCCCTCGCGGTGGTCGTGCCCACCGACGTGGTCGTGCTCG
>JAUSJS010000056.1 GCA_030647575.1 Candidatus Limnocylindrales bacterium
CGGACGAGCTCCTCGTCGCCACCGGCCGGCGGCCGCCAGGCGACGTCGGCGACCGGGGCGCCCTGGGCCCGGACCGATTCCGCGAACAGGTCGAGTCCGACGTTGACGACCCGGAGCGCGGGGCCGAACAACGTGCTCGAGCTCATCGCGGAGACGCCTCGCCCGGGCCGCCGGCGCGGATCGAGATCGCGATCCCCGGCTCGATCGTCCGGGTGACCCAGCAGACCTCCCTGGCGAGGAGGATCAGGGCGTCGAATCGATCCGGCTCGTCCGCGGCCAGGGAGCTGGAGGCGACGATCTCGAGGCGGTCGTAGCGCCGCTGCGGCCGGTCGTAGCGACCGCTCACGACGACCTCGAGATCTGGCATCTCCTGGCGCCGCTTCTGCGCCGCCCACGCGATCGCCATCGCGAAGCACGAAGCGACGCTGGCGAACAGCATCTCGGACGGCATCGGGCCGGCGTCCGCGCCGCCGTCCTCCGGCGTCTCGTCGCAGACCAGGCTGAAGCGACCGTCCCGGATCTCGAGCTCGACGCGGTAGCCGCCGCGCCAGTCCGCCCGGACGCTCCTCAGGCGTACGTCGTCCCCTTCCGCCGCTGCGGCTCGATCGACAGTCACGTGGGAACCGTGGCGGCGCGGGACGCTCGGCCGGCAAGCCAAGTTACGCGGGATCCCAGTCCTGGCCGCGGCGGACGAGCATCGCCCTCATGAGCCGCCGCCGGATCGGCGCCGGGGTCAGGCGGAAGCCGGTCGTGAAGACGAGCCGGGCCGCCACCCGGACGCGGCCCCGGCGGCGCGGGTGCACGGCGGCGCCCGGGTACTTCCGGTAGAGGTCCTCCTGGGCGGCGTCGATGAGGATCCGCTCCGACCAGCGCCGGAAGGCCTGGATCGGCGAGTACTTCGTCTCGTGCTTGATGACCGCCGGCATCGCCGTCCTCCTACTTCGCGCCGAGGCGCTTGACGGCGTCCTTGGCCGCCGTGCTGATCGGCTCGTTGAGGGCGCCGATCGGCGGCGAGTACACGTTCTCCATGTTCGCCAGCTCGTCCGCGGTGGCGTGCTTCCGCATCGCGAACGCCATGAAGTCCGAGCGCTCCTTGACCCCGTCGCCGCCGGCGAACGACGCCCCGATCAGCTCCCGCGTCTTCGGGTCGAACAGGAGCTTGACGTTCATCGGCTCGACCTTGGGGTGGTAGCGAGCGCTGGTGATCCCCTTGGCCACGCCCAGGACGTACGGCCGGCCGAGCGCCTTGGCCAGTGTCTCCGTAATCAGGACACCGCCGACCTGGATCGTGCCGATCTCCATGGCCCACGGGAAGTAGGCCGCCCGGGTGCGCATCTCGCCTCCGGCGGCATTGGTGCCGGCGATGCGACCCTGCGGATAGGAGTACGTGCTGGGAAGGAGCGACACCGGCACCCCGGCGATCGCCTGCATCGTCTCGACGAGGGCTCCCGCGGCGAAGACGTCGGGGATGTTCGTCCGCATCATGTCGTCGACCACTACGCCGTGGGCGCTGCCCAGCCTGACCCCGATCGACTCCGCGAGCGCGGTGTTCGGCTTCTCGTCGGCGGCCATGAAGGCCATCTCGCAGGGAACCTCGCCGTTGTCGGTGACGGCCGAGACGAGCTTGCCGTCCCGACCGCGGAGCTCCTTCAGCTCGGTAGATAGCATGAACGTCACGCCGAGCGCCTCGAGGCTGTCCTGGCCGGGCTTGACCATGTCCGGATCGGCGAACTCGCCGAGCAGCCACGGCTCGTCGTCGATGAGCGTCACCTTCTTGCCGCGATGGGCGAGACCCGTCGCCAGCTCCAGGCCGACCGGCCGCGCCTTCCAGACGATGACGTTCTCGACGCTGTCGAGCTGGCGGTCGATCTCCCTGGCCCGCTCGATGTCCTTGATGAAGTGGACGCCCTCGAGGTCCACGCCGGGGATGTCCGGCAGGACGTACGACCAGCCGAGGCAGAGGATCAGCTTGTCGAAGCCGACCTGCTCGCCACCCGCCTGGGTCACCGTCCGGGAGGCCATGTCGATGCTCTCGACGGCTGTGGACAGCCGGAGGTCGAGACCGATCTCCTGCGTGTAGAACTCGGGCTTCTGGAGGAATAGCTTGTCCATGCTCTCGATCTCCCGACCGAAAACGTATGGGATGCCGCACGGACTGTAGGCGGTGCTGGCCAGGTCGCCGAACAGGGTGACCTGGTGGGATCGGTCGAACTGCTTCGCGGTGGACGCTGCCGATGTGCCGGCGGCGCCGGCGCCGACGACCACGATTCGTGACATGGGGACTCCCGCTACACGTGCATGAACGAAGCCGGGACGTGCGTCGGATCCGCCGGCATGGCCGCTCCCGTTCCCTCGTCCTCGCCGTGCCGAGCATAGAGCGCAGGCTCTCCGCCGGTATGCACGAACACCACGGGCGCGGTTCGATCGAAAGTACCATGCTCTACGAGGCGTATCAAACCGGCCAGGGTCGGCGCAGTGTAGACCGGGTCGAGGATGAGCCCCTCGGTCGTCAGCGCCAGGCGCAGGGCCGCCTCGCCTTCCGCTGAACCGACCCCGAAGGCGGCTCCCGGCACGCCCTCCTCGACGTGGATGTCCCGGGGGCCGATCTCCGTCGCCAGCTGCAGCAGCCCGGCCGTGGATCGGGCGAGCTCCAGGAGCCGGGGCACGGCCTCCTGCCGCGGCCGGCTGACGAGGATCCCGGTGATGCGGTACGAAGCGCCCAGCCACGCCGTGCCGGCGATCAGGCCGGCCTGGGTCCCGCCGGACCCGTTCGCCACGACGACCGCCGCGGGTTGGACGTCGATCTCCTCCAGCTGGGCGGCCAGCTCGGCAGCCGCCTCCACATAGCCAGCGTCGCCGACGGGAGTGGCCGCGCCGCGCGGCAGCACGTAGGGGCGCCGCCCGGCGGCGCGCAGCTCCGCCGCCAGCTCTTCGGCCACCGCCTCGGTCGCCGCGCGGTCCGGATCGCCGGTGAAGACCAGCCTGGCCCCGGCCAGCACGTCGAGCAGGAGGTTGCCCTCGCGGCCGGGCGGGGGAGCGCCGTACAGCACAGCGATCGGATCGAGGCCGGCCACGCGGGCTGCCACCATCGCGGTCCGGACGGCGTTCGACTGCGGCCCGCCGGTCGCGATCAGGGTGTCGGCCCCGGTCGCGAGCGCGTCGCCGACGAGGAACTCGAGCTTGCGGACCTTGTTCCCGCCACCGGCGAACCCGGTCAGGTCGTCGCGCTTGACGAGCAGGCGGTCGACGCCGATCGCGCGGGCCAGGCGCGGGGCGTCGTGGAGCGGCGTCGGCAACGAGGCCAGCCTGAAGCGCGGCAACTCGACGGGGAGCGGCCGCTGGCTCACGGGCCCACGACGCGATCGACGAGCGCTTCCGCGAGTCCGGTCGACGGGGCGCCGAGCAGCCGATCGATCTCCGCCTCGGGGAGGCGCCCGCCGATCTCCGGGTCGTCCCGCAGCTCGTCGCGGAGCGATCGTCCGGCGGCGCGCGCCCGGGCGACGACCGCGTGGACCCGCTCGTGAGCGGTCTGCTTGCCGGTCAGCGGCGCGAGGGCGAGCATGATCGACTCGGCGGCCGCCTCTTCGTGCCACTCGTCGAGATTGCGGAGCATCGCGTCGGCGCGGACCTCCAGGCCGGCGACCAGCTCGCGGGCCAGCAGCAGGGCGGCGCCGGCCGCGACGCACGACTCGGGGATCGCCGCCCACTCCAGCTTCCAGCTCCGGCCGTCGCGCTCATGGTCCCCGACCATCGCCTCGAGCATGAGATCGGCGGCTCCGCGGACGAGGCGGGCGAGCGTCCCGAGGTGCTCGCTCCGCTCGGGGTTGCGCTTGTGGGGCATCGTGATGCTGCCGACGTCGGCGGCCCCCGCAGGCTCGGCCAGCTCCCCGATCTCCGAACGCTGGAGGTTGTAAACCTCCTGGCCGATCCGGTCGAGGAGGGCGGTGACGAAGGCGAGCCAGACGACGAACTCGGCGAACCGGTCGCGGGCGGAGGTCCAGCTGATGTCCGGCACGCCGAGGCCGAGGCGCGCCATCACTCGCGCCTGGAGCTCCAGTCCTCGGGGGCCGTAGCCGGACAGCGTGCCGACCCCGCCGGCCAGCTGGCCGACGCCCAGCCGCGGCCGCAACTCCGCCAGGCGGGCCCGGTCGCGGCGGATCTCATCGACCCAGACGGCGGCCTTGTAGCCGAACGTGATCGGGAGCCCGGCCTGGCCGTGGGTCCGGCCCAGCATCGGGGTCGAGCGGTGGGCCCGGGCGAGCGTCGCGAGGTCCGCCTCGAGGCCCGCCAGGTCGCGCTCGGCGACGTCGGCGACCTTCAGCAGCGTGAGCGCGTACCACGTGTCGCTGACGTCCTGGACGGTGGCCCCGTAGCAGATCCACTCGCCCGCGCCGCTCCGGCAGCGAGCGGCCAGGACGCGAATCAGCCCGAGCAGCGAGTGGTGGGTCTCGGCTGTCGTCCGCCGGACCTCCTCGAGGTCGACCGGCTCGCCGCGCAGCGCCCGGGCGATCTCGGGGGCCGCATCGGCCGGGATGATCCCGAGGGCCGCCTCCTCCTCGGCCAGGACGGCCAGCACCTCGCACCAGCCGCGGGTCCTGCCGTCGTCCTCGAACAGCGGCCGCAGCTCGTCGCTCGCCCAGTCCGGACCGAAGACGCGCGAGTCGATCGGGTGGACGGACATCGTCAGGACGCCACGGCCTCGTGGGCGCAGGCGACGAGGGCGGCCGTGGCCCGATCGATCGCCGCCCGGCGGGCGTCGACCCACCTGCGCTGCCGCCGCAGTGCCCGGCGCCGCTCGGCCAGGAGGCCGCGCACCGACGCGGGGGCCGCGCCCCCGATCCCCGTCCGACGGGAGACGGCCGCCTCCGGGTCGAGCGCGTCCCGAACGTCGCCGTCCGACAAGCCCAGCGGGGCCCCGTGGACCTCAAGCGCGGCGGCGTCCAGGCTCGCCGCATCGATCCCGTCCGTGTCGCGACCGGCTTCCAGCGCTCTCCGGACGGCCGCCCCGACGATCCGGTGGGCCTCGCCGAAGGACAGACCGCTGCTGTACATGATCCGCTCGGCGAGGTCGTTTCCGGCCAGGTATCCGCGCCTTGCGGCGGCAGCGAGGCGGTCCCGATCGAATCGCACGCCGGCGAGCACCTCGACGAGCAGCGCTGCGCTCTGCTCCGCCAGCTCGAGGGCCGCCGGAACCTCGTCCTGGGCGAAGATCCGCTGATCCGGCTGACCGCTCGCGGCCTTCGCCAGGGCGCCCGCGCCTGCCAGCCGGCCGAGCAGCCGGGTCGCCGCTCCGCGGACGAAGATCAGGGCGTACGGGTTCTTCTTCTGGGGCATCGCCAGGCTCGCCCGAGCGGCGCGATCGGCCAGCTCGACGAACCCGAACTCCCGGGTGGTCCAGATCTGGAGGTCCTCGGCCAGACGATCGAGCGCGAGGCCAGTGCTCGCGGCGATCCACGTCAGCTCGAGGGCCAAGTCCGGCTGCCAGTTGGCGTCCCGGGTGTGGAGGACGACCCCGTCGAAGCCGAGCAGGCGGGCGAGGCGCGCGCGGTCGATCGGGATCCCGGCTCCGTTCGTGCAGCCGGCCCCGGCCGGGCTGACGTTCGTGCGTCCGAAGACGGCCCGCAGCCGCTCCACCTCGCGCCCCAGCGGGTAGGCGTAGGCGAGCAGGCTGTGGGCGAGCGTCGTCGCCTGTGCGGGTTGCCAGTAGGTGTAGTCGACCGCCAGCGTGCGGAGGTGGCCCGCGGCGAGGTCGACGAGCGACCTCTGGAGCCGCTCGAGCGCGCTGGCCAAGGCGAGGACCCGATCCCGCATCGCGAGGTGGAACGCGACCGTGACGGCCTCGCGCCGCGGCCGGCCGACGAGCAGGTAGCCCGCCGCCACGCCCACCCGCGCCCGCAGCCACGCCTCGCGGTTCATCGGCAGGTCGCCCAGGGCGGGGTCGGGGATGAGGGCGTCGACCGGGGCTTGCTCGCCGGCGCCGGACGGCGTGCCCGCCAGGCCGGCCGTCCGGAGCTCGAGCAGGGCCGCCAGCAGCTGCCGCCCCGGCTCGCGCGGGACGAGGTCGTGGTCGAGCAGGACGAGGATGTGAGCGATGTCGGCGAGGATCATCGCCGGCAGAAGCGCGCCGGCGGACTGCAGCTCGAGCCGGTGGGCGGAGTGGATCAGTTGGGGCCCGGAGCCCTCGAGCAGGCGGCCGCCGACGGCCGACCCGGCGGACCCGGCGGCCGGGCTAGCGGGCGGCCTTCGACCGTCCATCGGCGACCTCTCGCTGGATCGCGGCGCGGAGCGTTTCGAACCGGAAGCCGCGCCGCAGCGCCTCGAGGGCGAGCACCTCGCCGGGCGCGATGTTGGCGAGGTTGACGTTGGCCCCGCAGCGCAGGATGAGGTGCGCCTGCTGTTCCTGGAGCGGCGCCTCCCAGAGCACCCGCGCCGGGTCGCGGACCGACGTGAGCAACGTCTCGAGGACGCTCGCCATGACCTGCCCGGACTGGTCGAAGATGCCGGTGCCCCGGCCGGACTCGCGTGCCTCGATCGTCACCAGCGACACCCCCTCGTCGAGGTCGGCATGGACGCGGTCGACCATCTCGGTCGTGCTCAGCTGGCGCTGCGGGTCCTTGCGACCCACCTCGGTGATGACGTCGAGGCCGGCGTCCTGCGCCCGCCGGATCGCGTCGCGACGGGAAACCTCGGGCAGGTCGACGGTGCCGTCGCTGACCTCGAGCGCGGTGAAGCCGAGCTCGCGGGCGCGGGCGATGAACTCCGGCATGCGGCCGACCGCCCAGGCGGCCTCCAGGAGGGTGCCGCCTGGGTAGACGACGATCCCAGCCTCGACGAGGCGGGCGACCTTGCGCACGAGGAGCCCGGCGGGGAGCGCGGCGGTCGTCCCGAAGCCGAGCTTCACGTGGTCGATCACGGGGCCGGCCATCTCGACCAGATCGTCGACGGCCCGGAGTCCGAGACCCTTGTCGATGACGGCCGTGATCCCGGTCGTCCGCGGGCGCCGCGTCCGCGGCTCCAGGAGCGGCGCGATGGCGTCGCCCCAGGCTTCGTCCCGGGCCCCGGTCATGCTGGCCCGACGAGCTCGCGCAGACCCGCCTCGACCTCGTCGTGGTCTGCGCCCCACGGCACGACCACGACCTGCCCGTCGCGCTCGAGGCCCTCCTCGAGCAGGCAGCACTTGACGATCGTCGGCTCCTCGCGCCGGCCGGCGAGGAGGCGCGGGCACATCTCCAGCGACGGTGGGCGATCACCGTACAGGTGCTCGTGGATCTGGCGGCTCCGCTCGCAGCCGACGAGCAGCCAGTCGGCCCGCTCCGGTCGCTCGTCGAGGAAGTGGACCGGCGCACCGAGCGCCTCGAACCCCGAGGCCCGGCAGGGGAACAGGTAGCCGCCCGGCCCCGGCGTCGCCGCTGCGGCAAGCCCCGGCAGGTCGATCCGCTCGAGCCTGGGGAGCGTGGCCGCCAGGGGCGCCATGGCGAGCACGCGCTCGACGAGGTCCCACAGCTTGGGCGGCTCGGGCGGTGCCACCTCGACGACCGTGACGGCGACCGGCCCCGGTCGGGCGATGAAGTTGACGTGCTCGTAGCGCCCGAGGACGACGAGCGTCTCGTCCGTCGCCAGGCCGAGCTCAACAGCCTTGGCCGCCATCGGCGACGGCAGCCCCACGTCAACGGCCCGGTCGACGACGAAGCGGGTCCGCGCCGGCGGCGACAGCCACGCCGCCCGGGTGATCGGGGAGAACAGGGGCTGCCGGTCGGCGGTCTCGACGGCCGCCACGGCGACCCCCTCCCGGTCGTGGAAGACGATGAACTCGGTCCGTCGGTAGGCGTCCCGCCCGACGATCGTCCGGAGCCCCGCGTCGGTCAGCGGGAAGTCGGCCCGCTGGTAGCTGACACGGCGGTAGGGGAGCGGCATGAAGTTCCGGCCGCCGGTCCAGCTGCCCGGCCCGACCATGGGCTCCTCGTCGAGCACGCCCTCAGCGGCCATCGGGCAAATCTCCGGCCGGCGTCGCGCATCGCCGACACGCCCGGCCCGCCAGCCGGACGCCTCCCAGCAGGTCCGCGCCGGACGTCGCGCCGATCGCGAGCAACCTCGACAGGTCCGGGGGGAACGTCGCGCGCCGGGCGAGCAGGCTCGCCAGTAGCCCGGCCAGTGGCGCCGCCACGTGGCCGTGCTCGGCGGCGGCCAGGAGTTGGCCGGCGAGACGGGTCGTCCGGGGAACGGCTGCCTCCCGGATGGCCGCTCGCAGCGGGGCCCCGCCGGGCCAGCGACCGGCGACCTCGGCCCATGACCGGAAGGCGAGCACGCCGGCGAGCACGTCGTCGCCCGATGGGGTCAGACCGGGACCGAGCCCCGCGATCCGGGCGGCAACGGCCGCCGCCGTTCCCGCGTCGCCACGGGCCACGGCGATCTCCAGCTGGTCGAGGTCGGTCGCCGGGATGACGGCGCGGTAGCCGCGATCCGGGCCGGCGACCCGGTCGGCGATCGTGTCGAGGACGCGCAGTCGCCGACCCAGCTCCTTGCCGTCGACGGCCTCTACGGCGGCGACAGGCTCCGCCCTCCAGCGGGCGGCGGTCGAGCGCTCGAGGCGCGGCGGCCGGTCGAGCGCCCGCAGGTCGGGCGGAGCCGAGCGGGCGAGCCGGACCGTGTAGGGTCCGTCGGCGACGTCGTTCCGGACGACGGAGAGCATGGCGTCGTCGGTCGTCCGGCCGATCACGACGGCCCGCTCAAAGCGAGCCACGAGCGTCCATGGCGCGCCGGAATCCAGCAGGCGCGAGGCCTCCTCGTCGAGGCTGACGACCTGCACGTCCATCGACGAATGCTACCATGGCTCATGCCCCAGACTGGCGCGGTCCACGCACTCCCGCCGGTCTCGGAGTTGGTCGCCCACCTCCGCGCGGCGCCCGCCTGGCAGCGCAAACGGGACCTGCGGCTGTTGTCACAGGGCACCCTCGGGCTGCCGGACGACGTCGGCGACGACGCGGTCGCGCTGCCCGACGGCGACGGCTACCTGCTTTTTGCCGCGGAGGTCATGTGGCCGCCCTTCGTCGCGGTCGAACAGGAGCTGGCCGGCCGTAGCGCGGTGCTCGCCAACGCGAACGACATCTACGCGATGGGCGGCCGGCCGATCGCTCTCCTCGACACACTGCTCGCGCCCGGGATCGCCGAGGCCGACGCGGTCATGCGCGGGATCGCGGCGGGCGCCGTCCGCTACGGCGTGCCGGTCCTCGGAGGGCATCTCACGCTCGAGGCCGAGGTGACCTCGCTGGCGGTGTTCATCGTGGGACGGGCGCGCCGCCTCCTGTCCGGCCGCGCCGCGACAGCGGGCGACGTGCTGCTCCTGCTCACCGCCAGCGAGGGGCGGTTCCACGAGCGCTTCCCGTTCTGGGACTGCTCGCTCGACCGGAGCGACGCCGACCTGCGGCGGGACCTGGAGCTACTGCCGGAGATCGCCGAGGCCGGTCTCTGCGACGCGGCGCGGGACGTCTCGATGCCCGGCGTCCTGGGATCCGCGCTCCAGTTTCTCGAGGGCTCCGGCGTCGGCGCCGAGATCGACCTCCGGGCCCTCCCATACCCCGCGGACGCGCGTGGTCGCGAGGAACTGTGGCTCCAGTCCTTCCCCAGCTATGCGTTTCTGCTGGCGGTTGAGGACGATCGGGTCGAGGAGGTCGTCGCGCGGGCGACGGCGCGGAACCGCGTCTGCGCCCCGATCGGCCGGGTGACCGCCGAGCCGCGTGTCGAGTTGATCGACGGCTCCGAGCGGGCCTGCCTGTGGGACTTCGCGGCGGAGCCGTTCTGCGGGTTCGGCCGGCCGGCTCCGTAACCCCGCCTCAGGGGCTCGCCCTGGGTTGGCCGCCGGCGGCGTGCGACCGGGGGCTCGTTGGCTCTCCGCTCCAGGCGGGAAGCATCAGCTGGTGCGGGATCCCGGCGAAGACGCCCGGATCGCCGACCTTCCGCCAGCCGAGGTGCTCGAAGAAGTGGACGATAGGGAGCTGGATGTGACCGAGGAAGACCCGGACGCCGCGCTCCCTGACGAGCTCCTCGGCCGTCCTGACGAGGGCCCGTCCCACCAGCAGGCGCGACGCTCGGTAGGCCGCCACGACCGTGAGTCGCCCGCCGAACCAGGTGCCGTCCTCGGCCGGGCAGCAGCGGACGACGCCGACCATCTCACCGGCCGGCTCGCAGATCGCCACGATGTGGAGCGTGCGCGGGTCGGCGTCCACGGGCTCGACGTCGCTGCCGTCGAACAGGCCCTGCTCGTCGACGAACGTTTGCTTCCGGATCGCGTAGTACTCCGCCAGTTCCGCCTCGGAGACGGCCGGCCGGCAGACGAGCCAGCGCTCGGGCCGGGCTCGGGTGGTCTGCGTCTGAGGCATGGTCTGGACACTAACCAGGTCGATGTCGGTCGCCTCCGGCGGCGGTGAGGCCGATCGTGTCATGGCCGATCCGGCGGATCGGCGGTGCGGGGTGCCGGGGCCCCGTGGGCCTGGCCTCGAGGCCCCGGCACGATGATCTCAGTAGGTCAGGAAGTTGAGGCCCATGGAGATCCGGAGGGCCGGGACGAAGAACGTCCAGACCGCGGTCGCCACGAGGATCCAGCCGAGCAGCCGGGCTTCCAGCTTGCCGTACACGGTGGCCCAGATGGCCACGAAGGCCACGGTCCAGACGACCATGATCGACTGGAACAGCAGATCGCCGTGGAAGAACTTCTCGATGAAGAACAGTGACCCGACGGCGATCGGCAGGGAGATGTTGGCCATCGGCTTCAGATCGAGCCCGCCGAGCTCGCTCGCGCCGAGGGCGGTGAAGAACAGCGCGTAGAGGGTCGCCAGCGCGGCGACGGCGACGCCGTTGCCGCCGACGCTGAAGAGCATGTACCCGACGTTGATGAACATCACGATGCCCGCGATCAGGCTGATCGCGCCGACGGTCTTTACGGGATGGGCGCCGCCCTCGGCGGGCTGCGCGCCCACGCCCAGGAAGAAGAGCCCGTTGGCCCAGGCGGCGAGGCCGCCGGCAACGAGCAACAGGGTCAGGGGCAGGGGACTCTCGAGCGGAAAATTACCCACGGTTGAACTCCCTCTTCGATTCCACGATGCCGTCCCCCGCAGGCGCGTCCCGCCGGCGACACGCACGCTGTCGGCGATGGATGATCCGGATCCGCGCGGACTGGCCTGGAAGCGCGGGACTGTCGGGGACGGGCGCCGGCGGGCGATCGGCTCCCCGTGGACCGCCAGGCCGGCGATCCCGACTACAGAACGGACAGCTGGCGGCCGGCCCGGACGGACCGCCCCGCAGCGAAGGCGGGCAACCCGCTGCAGGCGCCGCAGCGGGCACAGCCCGCCTTGGTGTCCGCGTGGTTCATGCCACGGCGCTCGAGCATCTCGGTGACGGCCTCGTAGATGCTCGTCATGGTCTGGGGCGATGGCGCCGGCACGTCCTGCATCTCGGTGCCCAGGATGGGTCGCAGGGGAACGATGAACGGGAAGACGCCGATGTCGACGAGTCGCTGCGACCCGGCGATGATCGACTCCACGCTTTCCCCGAGGCCGACGATGATGTAGCTGCTCACCTGCCCTTCCCCGAAGAGCTCGACGGCTCGTCGGAATGCTGCGAAGTAGTGATCGATGCTCGTCCGGGCCTTGCCGGGCAGGATCCGCTCCCGGACGGCCTGGTCGAACGCCTCCAGGTGGATGCCGATCGAATCGGCGCCGGCCGCCTTGACCTCGGCGAGGACGTTGAGGTCCTCCGGCGGCTCGAACTGGACTTCGATCGGGAGATCGACGGCCGCCTTCACGGCACGAACGCAGCGCGCCATGTAGCGGGCGCCCTTGTCGTGCTCGTTGAGCGTGCCCATCGTCATCACGAAATGCTTCACGCCGTCGAGGCGCACGGCCGCGGCCGCCACCTCGGCGAGCTGATCGGGGGTCTTGACGGGCACGGTGGCCTTATTCCTGAGGCTGATCCCGATCCCGCAGAACCGGCACCGGTCGGCGTCGCTGTTCCAGCGGATGCACGTCTGGACGATGGTCGTGGCCAGGACGTCCGTGCCGTGCAGAACGGCGATCTGGTTGTAGGGAACGCCGTCGGCCGTCGACAGGTCATAGAAGCGGGGCCGGGGCGGAAACGCCACCGGCGCCAGCGCTGCCCCGTCGCGGGTGATGACGTAGCCGCCGCCGTGCTCGCGCACGGCATACGGAGACGAGCCGACGAAGTCGGCCAATGTGGGCACCATCACGACCTGGCCGTCGAAGACGAACGGCTTGTCGTCGGTCGGTCCCGCGCCGCCGCGCCGCCCCATCGTGTTGACCGGCACCTCGAGACGCGCGCCCCGCGTCTGCAGGTCAACGACGAGCTGTTGGGTGGCGGTCGCCTCGTCCACGGGATTCTCCTCTCGGCGCGCTGATCGGATGGCCGGCGCCAGGACGGCCCGCGGCCCATCCCGGGCGGGACCGCGCGACGGTCGTCGCGCGGTCCTCCGCTCGGGTCGAGCCTAGAGGGTCCAGGTGTTGAGCACGAGCGCGCCGGCCTTCCAGTTGTCGAGCAGGGAGTCGAGCACGTCGAGCGGGTGGAAGGGCTTGATCCCGGGGATCATGTCCTCCTCGCGGTGGCCGTAGAGCATGCCCATCGCGAACCGGCAGGCGTAGACCTTCGACCCCTCGTTCATGATGATCTTGAGCTGACCGTTCACGGCCAGCGCGCCGGGGAAGCCCTCCTTGCCGACGGCCGGCCAGCCGCGGGAGCCGGAGCCGAGCAGGACGCCCGGGCCGTACAGGACGACCGTCAGGGCGAAGCCCTTGCGGGCCAGCCGGGTCGAGGTGAGAAGGTTGACCAGACCCACGGATCCCTCGTACGGAACCGTGTGCATCATGACCAGGGCCCGGTCGCCCGGCTTCGCCTGGTGATCCGGGAAGATCTTCTCCTGGATGTCGTAGAGGACATCGCCTTCCTGGGGAACCGGGATCGTGACGCGATCGGCCATCGTGACCTTACCTCCTAGATCGATCTTGCTGACCCGACCCGGCGGGTCGTGATCCAGCACCCTCGCCCGTGACGTTGACGCCGTCGATCGTCAGACCTGGCCCTATTTCTTGCCGGAGCTGTCGTATAGATCGGCGGCGTTCTGGTAGAAGATCCGGTGCTTCAGCTCCTCGCCGATCTCGGCGTTCTCGAACCGGTAGTACTCGCTCCAGAAGTCGCTCCACGGCGTATCGGAGGCGAACATCATGCGATCCCAGGCCTCGCCGCGCTCCTGCAGCTCGTGGAGCATCCAGCGGGAACCGAAGCCCGGTGACCAGCTGCAGTCACCGTACACCTTGTAGCCCTCGCGGACGAGGTCGAAGAACGTCGGCACGTACTTGATTGCCCCGGACACCCCGCCGCCCATGTGGACGACGTAGATCTTGATCCGTTTGCCGTACTCGCGAATGAACGTCAGCAGGTTGCTGATGTCGGAGGTGCCGCCCGGGCTCGTATGCATGTGGAAGACGAGGTTGTTCGCCTCGCAGGCGTCGACGATCTCGTCCCAGTGGGCCTTCGTCTCGGCGTCCCAGTCGGAGACCGTGTACGTCCCGCCCAGGAGGCACGTCGTTTTCAGCGCCTTGATGCCCTTGTCACCGGCGTGCTGGAGCGCCTCGCGGACGCGCTCCTGGTCCTTGAGTAGCGGAGAAACCCAGATCGCGCCGACGAGGCGGTCGTTGTGCTCGACCGAGTCGATCACCAGCGGGTTCAGCGAGAACGGCTGGGACGAGTCCGGGATCCCGTAGTTGGAGATGACCATCTGGCGCTCGATCCCGTGATCGTCCATGTGTTTGAGGATGGCCGCCGCGTCCTTGTACTCGATGACGGTTGGGTTGACCGGCGGCAGTCCGTAGTACGGGTAGGGCGCCATCTCGCCGATGTGACTGTGCGCGTCGAACACCGGCCGTTGAACCCTCATCGAGGACCTCACGCTGCGAACCAACACCGTGTGCGGGGGACCGGGAGCTCGGGACGACCCAGGCCGCGGGCGACGGGCGATGCGACCCGAGGCTCGATGCTAGCAGCGGCCGAGAGGTCGGGTCAATATCCAATCCATGAATACGCAACGGGCGCTCATCCAGCGCCTGCCGGTCCTACACCATCCGGGCGAAGAGCTCGTTCGAGAGGAGGCGGCCGCGAGTCGTGAGCACGACCCGTTCCTCGTCGGTCACCTGCACTAACTGGTCGCCGAGCGCCCAGGCGAAGGCATCGGCGAATGCCGGCTCGTGCGCGGTGGCCAGCGCCACGCCTCGATCCGTCCGCAACCCGAGGATGGCGGCCTCCGCGGCGGCCATGGCCGGTTTCAGCGTCTCGGAGCCGCCCGGCGGCAATCGTGGCGGCGCGCCATCGGCCGGTGCGAGGGCGCCCATGTAGCCGTCCAGCCGGGCACCGGTCCAGCGCCGGGTCGCGCCATCGAAGGCATGCGCGCCAGGGCCCACGGCCTCGTACGGGCGGCGCTCCCAGTAGACGAGGTTGTGCCGGCTCTCGTGTCCCGGCCGTGCCCAGTTGCTGATCTCGTAGCCGCGCCAGCCGTCGGCGGCGAGGCGCTCGACGGCGTGCTGGTATTGCGCGACGGCCCGGTCCTCGCCCTGGCGCGATCGGGCGCGCTCCCGCCAGCGGCGCGCGCCGGCGGTTGTCGGGAGGTGGTCCCCGGTTGGACCGGTCAGGCCTTCCGCGTCGGGATCGTCGAGGGTCAGGGCGTAAAGCGACAGGTGGTCCGGGTCGAGCACCAGCGCGACCTCGAGCGTCTCGGCCCAGCGCGCGAGCGACGAGTCGGGAAGGTCATAGAGGAGGTCGAGGCTGACCGATCCGATCCCGCCCTCGCGGGCGGCCGCGACGGCGTCTGCCACGTCGCTCGCGCCATGCCGACGCCCGAGCCGACGTAGCTCCGGGTCCGACAGCGACTGGGCGCCCAGCGACAGGCGCGTCACGCCCGCCGCCCGCAGGCCCCGGGCATCGCCTCGCTCAGCAGGTCCTGGGTTCGCCTCGATGGTCACCTCGGCGTCCGTGGCGACCCCGAAGCGTGCCCGGACGCGCTCCAGCAGTCCGGCCACCGCCTCGGGCGGGAGGAGCGACGGCGTTCCGCCGCCGAGGTAGACCGTTTCGAGCGGCGGCCGAGGCGTCCCGACGGCCTCGTCCAGCGCGTCGGCGCGGAGCTCGAGCTCGGTATGGAGCGCGTCCAGGAACGCTCCCACGCGCGCCCTCGGGCCACGCGCCGCGGCCCCGGCGTAGACCACGAAGTCGCAGTACGGACAGAGCGAGACGCAGAACGGTACGTGGATGTAGAGCGCGACGGGCGGGACTGCGTTCACCGATCGCGCGAGGTCGGCTCCCGCGACCCGATCACCCGCCAGCCCTCCGGAGGCCGGCGCCGCTTCTCGATCTCCTCGACCTCCCGGCCGCGCGGCATCGTCTGGCCGATGTGCCCCGTGCACAGGAAGACGGCGAAGCGGGTGACCGCATGGCCCAGGAAGGACGCTGCGATCCCGCCGGTCAGTGCGGTCAGCCAGCCGCCGAGCAGGCCGATCCCGAGCGTCAGGCCCAGCAGGTAGCGGTCGCGTCCCGGCGCCCCCAGGCGGGTCGCCAGCGCGTAGATGATGGCCTGGAGCAGGTTGGCGAGGGTCGGGTCCACGCCGCCGGTCAGGAGCAAGCCGAACATCGCCCCGCGAAATGTGACCTCGTCGATGAGGGCCGTCGCCGTCGAGTTGAGCAGCGCGCCCGGGTACGAGCTCTCTGCCGGAAGACGGATCCTGTGATACCGGTAGCTGGCGAACCCCACCGCGACCAGCACGCCGAGCCCGCCGAACGCGATCCCGCCGAGCACGGCCCCGAGCCGGTCGCCCGAGCCGAGGAAGAGCTCCGTCCGGGCCGCCGGATGGATCGACAGGATCAGAACGGCGATCCCAAAGCCCAGCCCGTACCACGCCAGCCGGCGGCGAAGTCGCGGGCGCTCGCCCGCCCCGGTCACCTCGTAGTACTCGGCCGTCCCGAAGCGTTCCGCGTCCAGCCGCAGCAGCGCCAGCAGCAGGGTCAGGCCGACCGCGATCAGCGAGCGCGACAGGAGAATGAAGTCGTCCATCGCCTGGGCGTCAGCCCTCGTCCATCCGGAGCATCGCCAGGAAGGCCTCCTGCGGGATCTCGACCGACCCGACCCGTTTCATCCGCTGCTTCCCCTCCTTCTGCTTTTCGAGGAGCTTCCGCTTGCGGGTGATGTCGCCACCGTAGCACTTGGCCAGCACGTTCTTGCGCATGGCCCGCACCGATTCACGAGCGATGACGTTGGAGCCAATGGCCGCCTGGATCGGGATCTCGAACATCTGGCGCGGGATCAGCTCCTTGAGCCGCTCGGCCAGCGCCCGCCCAGTCGACTGTGCCCGGTCGCGGTGGACGATCAGCGAGAGCGCGTCGACCGGCTCGCCATTGACCAGGATGTCGACCTTGGCCAAGTTGGCCGGCCGGTAGCCGAGCTCTTCGTAGTCCATCGAGGCGTAGCCCTGGCTGCGGCTCTTGAGCTTGTCGAAGTAGTCGACGATCAGCTCCGCCAGTGGCATCTCGAAATGGAGCACGACCCGGGCCGGGTCGAGGTACTCCATCGTCATGAAATCGCCGCGCCGGCTGGTCGACAGCTCCATCAACGCCCCGATGTACTGGCTGGGTGTGACCACGCTGAGCTTGACCCACGGCTCCTCGATCGCCTCGATGTCGGTCGGGTTGGGCAGCAGCGCCGGGTTGTCGACCGCGACGCTGCCGCGTCGCATGGTCAGGATGACGTGGTATTCGACCGACGGCGCCGAGGCGATCAGGTCGAGGTCGAACTCGCGCTCGAGGCGCTCCTGGACGATCTCCATGTGGAGCAGGCCCAGGAAGCCGCAGCGGAACCCGAACCCGAGCGCGACCGAGCTCTCCGGCTCATAGGTGAACGAGGCGTCGTTCAGGTGCAGCTTCTCGAGCGCGTCGCGCAGCAGCGGGTAGTCCTCACCGCTGACCGGGTAGATCCCGGCGAAGACCAGGCTCTTGGCCTCCTGGTAGCCGGGGAGCGGCTCGGCGGCCGGCCGCGCGACGCTCGTGACCGTGTCGCCAACCTGGGCATCGCGGACGCTCTTGAGCCCCGTTGCGACGTAACCGACCTCGCCCGCCACGAGCTGCCGGACGGGGACGAGGTGCGGCCGGAAGACGCCCAGCTCGAGCGGGTCCGCCTCGGCGCCACTGGCCATCAAGCGGATCGCGTCGCCACGGCGGAGCGTGCCCTGGGCGAGCCGGACGTAGACGACAACGCCCTTGTAGGCGTCGTAGTGGCTGTCGAAGATCAGGCCCTGGAGCGGTTTCGCCGGGTCGCCCTTGGGGGCCGGAATGCGGGCGACGATCGCCTCGAGGATCTCGGGCACGCCGGTCCCGTCCTTGGCCGAGGCGAGGAGCACCTCCTCGCGCGGGATGGCCAGCACGCTCTCCAGCTCGTCCATGATCGTTTCCGGGTCGGCGGACGGCAGGTCGATCTTGTTGAGCACGGGGATCAGGGTGAGCCCTTCGCGCAGGGCGAGGTGGACGTTGGCCAGGGTCTGCGCCTCGATCCCCTGGCTGGCGTCGACGACAAGGATCGCCCCTTCGCAGGCCTGCAGGCTGTGGCTCACCTCGTAGGCGAAGTCGACGTGCCCCGGCGTGTCGATCAGGTTGAGGCCGTAGGTCAGCCCGTCGCGCGCCTGGTATTCGAGACGCACGGCGCGAGCCTTGATCGTGATTCCCTTCTCGCGCTCCAGGTCCATCGAATCGAGGACCTGGCTGGTCATCTGGCGCGCATCGATCGTGTGGGTCAGCTCGAGCAACCGATCGGCGAGCGTGGACTTCCCGTGGTCGATGTGGGCGATGATGCTGAAGTTGCGCAGGCGGTCTTGCGGAATGGTCACGGGGCGGCAGTGTAGCCGGGACGAGGCGACCCAACGGGAGCTGGGCTGGTCTCTGTGGTCTATGGTCAGTCTCTCTCATCGGTGGAGACTGACAAAGTCACTGAGCAGTTAGCAGTGCCACATTCACTGAGCAAGCAAGGGCTGGGCTGGTCGCATTCGGGCACCTCTGCTACCATCCGTCTTCGCGTCCGGCACCCGTCTCGTGCCGCGTGCTCATCTGAACCACCTTCAACCTGAGGTTTGCCCACGTGGCCAAGACGCCCCG
>JAUSJS010000066.1 GCA_030647575.1 Candidatus Limnocylindrales bacterium
TCGACTCGTTGCCCACATCGACAACTGCCGCTCGTAACGCCCCCGGGACTCCCGTCTGACCTGGGGCCGGACCAGTGGTTCGTGATGTCCAGCCACATTCGCCGATCGAGGCGCTGACCGGGCCGGCGCTTCGGGCAAGCCGGACGCAGCAGGTCGAGGGGTTTTCGCGCCGGACGCTTCTCCGTCGGGCGATCGGCGCGGGGATCGGTCTGTGGTTGATGGAGGCCGTCGGCGGGACGATCGCGTTCGCGTGGTCTGCCATTGCCTCGGCGCCGCCCAAAGTCAAGGTCGGCACCCTGGCTGACCTCGTGGCCGCAAATCCCGGCATACCGGTCGCGGACGGGTTCCCGACCTATGTCCCGGCAGCTCGCGCCTTCGTCATCCTCGTGGATCCGACCCGCGGCGGCTGGCAATCGGGCGTCGATGCCACGGGCGACGGCACGACCTTGAACGTTCGGGCGCTGTCGCAGGTCTGTCCGCACCTCGGCTGCCGCCCGAACCCGTGTCTGGACGACTTCTGGCTCCACTGCCCGTGCCACCAGTCGCGTTACGACCGGCTTGGGATCAAGGCGGCCGGGGAACGCTTCGGGCCGGCGCCGCGCGGGATGGACCGCTACGCGATCGAGGTGGGCGACGACGGCGTCCTGACCATCGATACCGCCCGGCTCACCATCGGGCCGCTCCCGGTGGCGCTTGGACAGCCTGGGCTGATCCGGCCACGCGTCGAGAACGGATGCCTGTGAGTGCCCTGCTGAGGCTCTACCCCGGCGCGTGGCGTACGCGATACGGCGGTGAGATGGAGGCCTTGCTCGAGGAGCGACGACCGGATCGCCGGGAACGCCTGGACCTCATCCGTGGAGCGCTTGACGCCTGGCTGCACCCACCGACACCTTCGCTGGCCCCCGTGCTCGCGGCGCTGATCGGGGGCGGGCTGTGGACCGTCGTCGCCACAGCCGTCCTGGTGCAACCGGCACCTCCCGACTGGCCGGGCTACCTCGCTGAGATTGTCCCGCTCGCCGTCATCGCGGCAGTCTGCCTCCTCGTTGCGGCGACGGCTTGTTCCCTCCGAGCCGGCGAGGCGAAGGGTCGGTCGATCGGGCTTGCAACAGGCCTCGTCATCGTGGGGCACCTGGCTTGGATCGCCATGCTCGGAGCGACCATCCTGGGGGTGGTTGGTGGTCCGGCCCTGGCGGCGGCGCAGACGCTGGCTATGGTCGGGACGATCACGGTCGGCCTCATCCTGGTCCGTGCCCGCGACGAGCCGATCGGCTACCTCCTGATCGCCGCGCCGGTGGCGATGCTCGTGCCATGGACCGTGACCTGGTTGGCGTTTGGTGCGGCTTGGACCGCGATCGGGATCGTGATGTGGCTAGATCGAGCCGCCCGGACTGGATCTTCCCGGATGACGGCATGAGGGACGGACGGAGCGATCGCAGCGCTGAACGCTCAGCCCCCGGCAATCGAGCCTAGCCGCCGGCCGAGCCTTCGGTCAGACTGGGCTCGGTCATCGCGACGGGATCGAGCAGCCGATCCAGCTCGGTGGGATCCAGGCCGCGCTCCAGGGCGAGCTCGCGGATGGTCCGGCCGGACTTGAGCGCGTCCTTCGCCAGCTTCGCCGCCTCGTCGTAGCCGATCAGCGGGACGAGCGCGGTCGCCAGCATCAGCCCCTGCTCGACGAGCTGCGGACCGCGTTCCGTGGCGATCAGGCCTTCGATGCAGCGAGCGCTGAAGTTGGTCGCGGCGGCGGCCAGCAGGTCGATCGACTCGAGCAGCGCGGCCGCGGTCACGGGCAGCATGACGTTGAGCTCGAGGAAGCTGCCGGTCTGCCCGAAGGCGATCGTCGCGTCGTTGCCGACCACCCGGGCGACGACCATGGTCAGGCTCTCGACGATGACCGGGTTCACCTTGCCGGGCATGATGCTCGAGCCCGGCTGCGTCTCCGGCAATGCCAGCTCCGCGAGCCCGGCGCGCGGGCCCATCCCCATCAGCCGAACGTCCGACGCGATCTTCCAGAGGCTCAGCGCGATCGTCCGGACGGCACCATGCGCCGCGATCGGGACGTCCAGCGTCGCCTGGGCGTGGAAGTGGTTGCTGGCCTCGCGGACCGTCAGGCCGATCAACGACGACAACCGCGCGCAGGCCCGGAAGGCGTATTCCGGATGGGCATTGATCCCGGTCCCAACGGCCGTCCCGCCCAGCGGCACGGACAGCAGCTCGGCCTGGGCAGCGCGCGCTCGCCGGAGCGACTCCTCCAGCTGGCCGGCATAGCCTCGGAACTCCTGGCCCAGGCGGATCGGGGTGGCATCCTGGAGGTGGGTCCGCCCGGTCTTGACCACCGGCCAGAGCTCCTGCTCCTTGGCCACCAGCGCGGTGTGCAGCCGTTCGAGGGCCGGAATCAGCGCTTCCTCGATCGCCATCGCCGCCGACAGCTGGAGCGCGGTCGGGATCGTGTCGTTCGAGCTCTGGCAGCGATTGACCTCGTCGTTCGGGTGGACCTTGCGGCCGCCCAGATGCGCGCTGGCGAGGTGGGCGATCACCTCGTTCATGTTCGTGTTGGTGGAAGTGCCGGAACCCGTCTGGTAGATGTCGATCGGGAAGTGTTCGTCGTGGGGGCCGGCAGCGACGTCGCCCGCGGCCGCGGAGATGGCGGCGGCGACGTCGGCGTCGAGCAGGCCCAGCGCCCCGTTCGTCTCGGCGGCGGCAAGTTTGATCAGGGCGAGGGCGCGGATGAACCGGCGCGGAAAGCGCTGGCCCGAGATCGGGAAGTTGAGGACCGCGCGCTGGGTCGACGCCCCGTAGAGGGCCTCGCCGGGGACCTCCATCTCGCCCATCGAATCGCGCTCCACCCGGGTCGCGGGGCGGGAGGCATCGGTCATGGCCTGATTGTAGGCGCCCGACAGGCCCGGGCCGCGCGTCGAACGGTCAGGGCGCTGGCGTTACTGGCACCCCGTCTGGAGGCCCCTTCGTGAAGCCGCCTACACTCGCCCCGATGAAGGCCATGACCGAGATCGAGCCCGACTTCTTCCGCAAGGTGATGGGTCATTTCGTGACCGGGGTCAGCGTGGTGACAGCAGTGGACGGTGATCAACCGTTCGGGATCACGGTCAACGCGCTGAGCTCCGTCTCGCTGAAACCCGCGCTCATCATGGTCGCCCTCGATCGGCGCCGGTTCCTGACCCCGATCGTCCAAGCGGCTGGGCGGTACGCGGTCAACATCCTGGCCGAAGATCAGCAGGCCCTGTCCGATTGCTTCGCGGGCGCGCCGGTCACGCCTGGCCGGGAGGCGTTCTGTGGGGCCGCCTGGCATCCCGGCTCGACCGGCCTCCCGCTGATCGACGGGGCGATCGCGACCCTGGAGTGCACCGTCGTGGAGACGTTTTCCGCCGGCGACCACGACCTGTTCATCGGGCGGGTCGAGACCCTTGGCGCCGAGCCGCGTCATCCGATGCCGCTGCTCTACTACCGTCGCCGTTACCTGCGCATCGAACGGGCCGCGACCGCTGAGGTGGAGGGCAAGCCGGAGCGGTAGCATCGCCGCTGATGCCGACGATCCTGCTGCACGCGGCGAGCTCCTCGGCCCGAATCGGTCGCTCGCGAGCGCGCCCAACGACAGCCGGAGGTCTCCCGATGACGACGCTCCTCGCGCTCCTGGTCCTGGAAGATTTTCCGGGAAATGAGCGCCGGTGCTTCCCTGCCCGTGGATACTGTCGAGACCACATCCGAGGAACCTTCGTGACGATGGCCGCACCGCTGCGTGATCCGCCCACCGAGAGCCTGTCCGGGCGCCGCCAGACCTTCGTCCGGGTCGCCTTCCCCGCGCCGGCGCCTGCCTCGGCCGCGCCGGCGAAGACGCTCCCGGGCGTGGCGCTCGTCACCATCGACCGGCCCGAGGCGCTGAACGCCCTGAGCTTCGATCTGCTCGACGAGCTCGCGGTGGCCCTCGCGGCCCTCGACGCCAATTCTTCCTGCCGGGCCGTCGTAATCACGGGTTCGGGCAGCCGGGCCTTCGCTGCGGGCGCGGACATCCGCGAGCTGGCACCGCAGACCTCCGACTCGCTGCGCGATGGCCGGCGGTTCGAGGTGTGGGACCGGCTGGGGGCGGTAGGTCTGCCGATGATCGCCGCCGTCCGCGGCGTTGCCCTCGGTGGTGGCTGCGAGCTGGCGATGACCTGCGACATGATCGTGGCCGCCGAGGACGCGACATTCGGCCAGCCCGAGATTCGACTCGGCGTCATGCCGGGCGCAGGCGGCACCCAGCGGCTGACCCGCGCGATCGGCAAGGCTCGGGCGATGGCGATGATCCTGACCGGTGAATCGATCGGTGCCCATGCGGCGGAGACGCTCGGCCTGGTCACTCGGGTCGTGCCCGCCGAGGCCACCGTCGACGCGGCGCTGGAGCTTGCGGCGCGGATCGCGGCACTGCCGCCGCTCGCCGTCAAGGCGGCCAAGGCGGCGATCCTGGAGGCGCACGAACAGGGCCTCAGGGCAGGGCTGGCCGGCGAGCGCGAGGCGTTCTTCCGGCTCTTCGACTCGGAGGACCAGGCCGAAGGCATGGCCGCATTCACAGAGAAGCGCACGCCGACCTGGTCGGGTCGCTAACGGCACAGGACCGAGGAGGACGACGGGAATGGACATGGACCTGGGCGGCAGCGACGTCGGTCGCGACACCGAGCGCGACCTCGGCGACGAGCCGACGGGGACTCTTCGAGACAGCCCGCCCGACTACCTCGCGCCGATCGACGCCAGCGCCCCGGTCAGCGGCCATGTCCCACCGCCCGAATCCACCCTCCCGATCGCCGAATCGCCCGAGCACGACTGGGAGCGTGCCAGGACGCTCCTTTTCCCGGCCTTTCGACCGGTCGGCACCCAGGGTCTCGTCGTCGAATCGATCGACCGGGAGGCGTTGGCCGGTCATGGCTCGCAGAGCCACGCGCAGCCCCTCCTCGATCAGGGTCCGGCTGGACTACCCGTGGTCTACACCATGGATGCGGGCGGCTTCGACATCGTGGTCAATGGCGACCACCTGCTGTCGTGGGGCGTGGAGCCCTCAGCCATCCAGGATGCGGCGATGGGAAACCTGTCTGCCTGGTCGGCCGGCGCGGCGTGGACCGCCGAGACGTCCGGGGAGCGGCGGCTGCTCAGCTCAGAGACCGGCGACGGCTGGGACGCCGCCAGGATCCTCTTGCCGGAGACGGTCCAGCATCTCGTTCGAGAGCTCGGATCGCATGGCCGAATCCTGGTTGGGATCCCGGAGCGCCACCTGCTCACCGCGGGCTCGCTGCGCCCCGGCGACGACGAGTTCGCCGTCCTCTTCGCCGACTTCATCGTCGAACATTCAGGCGGAGCGGACGAGCCGATCGACCGACGCGTCTTCGAGCTGGTCGATGGCCGCCTCGTGGAATTCCTCGGGCCAGACACCGCGCTCTGATGGGCGGGGATCGGACGCGGATGGCCGGCGCAACGGCCGGCGGGCACTGACGTTGGGATGTGCTTACGGCCGATCGCGACTGCCTTGACGCAGGTCTGGGGCTCACCGTAGGCTGGCCGACCTAGCGAGCGTTAGTTAGGGAGGTTGGGGTCCGGGTGGTCGAGAAGACCCGGCGACAGGCGATCGAGGACGCCGCCAGCGCCCTCTTCCACGCGCATGGCTACTCGGGTACGAGCGTGCGCGACATCGCCCGCGCGGTCGACATTCAGGGGGCGAGCCTCTACGCCCACGTGACATCCAAGCAGGACGTCCTGTGGTCCATCGTTGAGCGCACCGCGGCTCGGTTCGAGGCGGCGGCCGATGCGATCGAAGCCGCCGATCCGGGGGCGGCGACATTCGGGCGGGGTGTCTACCTAATCGCCCTGGTTCGCGCCCATGTTGGTGTCGTGACCGACGACATCGAGCGGGCCAGCGTCTTCGTCCACGAGTGGCGGGCGCTTGAGGGCCACCGGCGCGAGGAGATCGCGAGGCGCCGGGACGCATATGAGGATCGCTTCCGCACGGTCATCGCAGATGGAGTTCGAGCCGGGGCGTTCCATGCCGTCGATCCGGTGGCGACCGCGGCCTATGTGCTGACCGCGCTCAATGGCCTCGTCAGCTGGTACAAGCCGGACGGCAGGCTGTCCGCCCGGGTGATCGCTGACACGTACGCCGATCTCTCGCTGCGGGCCGCGCAGGCTCCGAGGATGCCTGCATGACCGACCTGGGTTTCGGCGCGGGTACTTGTCGAAACCTGTTGCCTTGCGTACGATGGACGCAGCCGGCGGACCGGTCTCGACCCACGCTCACCATCGCTCCGGAGGATCCAGCCAGATGATCGACCAGCAGCCGACGGTCGTCTCCCTCACCGACGCCGCGGTCGTCAAGCTCCAGGAGCTGACGAAGGAGGAGACGAATACGCAGATCGGCCTGCGCGTGTATGTCTACTCCGGCGGCTGCTCCGGCTTCCGCTACGGGATGATGCTCGAGGATGCCCCCACGCCCGAAGATCGAGTGCTTGAAGCCAGCGGGATCAAGGTCTACGTGGATGGCCAGAGCGTCGAGTTGCTCAAGGGTGCGCAGATCGACTACGTGGACACCCTGATGGGGGCCGGCTTCACGGTGAACAACCCCAACGCGGTCGCCGCGTGCGGGTGCGGATCGAGCTTCCGGACCGCCGACGACGGCGGCGCGCCGAAGGGCTGCTCCCACTGACGCTCGACGCCCGGCGCTAACCCGTCCGGAGTCCGGGGCAGGCCGTCGTCGGCCCCTCGACCCGCGTCGCATCCACCAGGCGCACGATTGCCACATTCGAGCGTGACCGAGACCCAAACCCTGCGCGATCCGCACGAAGGTGGCTGCGACCACGCTGATATATCCGCGAAGTGCGCCTCACAGGCGCGGTCGCGCCCGGCCTGGAGCG
>JAUSJS010000257.1 GCA_030647575.1 Candidatus Limnocylindrales bacterium
CGCGGCTGAACCAGCGGCGGCGCCGCGGCGGGGCCCTGGTGCCGCAACTGGGCCGCGGCCGGGCGCGTCGAACCGCGCGATACACCAGCGAGGACTGGAAACAGATCAAGGCCGAGGGCGATGCGTCACTCGCGAGCTCGCCGAGCGATTTGCGGCGGGCGCCACCCCGATCATGCCGCCGTCCAGGCGATGGTCGAGCGCCATCGCTTGCAGATCGACCGACGGTTCTACCCGTGCTCAGTGGAGATGCAGATCAACCTGGGCGACATGCATGTTGCCGATCCCCGTTTCAGCGCGACATACGATCGCTACCAGCCAGGCCTCGCTCGCTTCCTCCGCGACGAGATCCGGGTCCGAGCCGGCCTGTCGACCGCGACCGACTGACCCGGCCGCACCGACTGGCGACCCGGCGCGACCGACCTTCTCACCATTCATCGGCGGACTGGTAGTCGCCGTGACTTGCCCGTCTCCTCTCATTGAGTCATCGGCTGACTGGGAGAGGCACGAATGCCCCTCCTCGCGGTGTTCCGGGAGGGAGTGCGAGCGTAGACGTGACGCCTGTCGGGCGGAATGAGGGCTGCGGACGTCTCGCCAAGTCACTCGGCGCATGAATGGGGGAATACGGGCGACCAACGACCCAACAGCCGACCCAACCCCCCGGCGGCTCGCCCAGGGGCTCGGGACAGCAACGAGCGCCCGTGCCCACCTGGGCCGGGCGCTCAATCGTGCCTTGGGACGTAACGCCGGCCGGACCCGCTCCGGCCGAGAACGTCAGCGGTTCTGGGTCAGGAACTTCATCACGTCGTCGAGCCGGAACCGGCGATCGCCGCGCTTACACACGCGATAGAACGGCAGCTCGCCGCGGTCTCCGAGACGCTTCACCGTATTGACGTGGAGATGAAGCATGTCGGCGACCTCGGTTGCCGTCAACATCGGCCCCAGTTCGTGGATGGCCATCGATGCCATTGGATGTTGCCTCGCTCTGTCCAGCAATCGTTGGGTCCGGGTCCCTGATGTGCTCCGGGGTGGACTCCGGCCCGCTGCGAGGCAGAGCGTAGGGGTGGAGGGTGGCCCGCGCCAAGCCGTACTTTGGACTACCCGCCAGTACCAGCGCGGGCGTTCGTCAGCCGCGGTGCACGATCCGGCGCGCGTCACGGGAGGCGCGCAGGAAGCTGGCGAAGTGGGCCCAGGGTCGGATGTGGCTGGGCTCGCCAGCATAGATCGTCCGGATCGGGACCCAGGCGATCGGCAGGTCGAGGGCGATGCATCGAGCGATCATCTCGACCTCGAAGGCGAAGCCAGCCTCGTCGCTGTCGAGGAGCGCCGTCATCAGCCGACGGCCGATCAGTCGGTAGCCCGACTGGTTGTCCGGAATGTGCCTGCCTACGGCCGCCGAGAAGATGAGTCTGCCGAGCGTATTCGATAGGCGCCGCGCCGGCGGCATCGCCCGGAAGTTCCGCCGACCGACGACCAGCTCCGGTCGCTCGGCGCGCGCTGCATCGAAGGCAGCGAGGAAGGCCGGGATCTCCGCCGTATCGTGCTGGCCGTCAGCATCCAACGTGACGACGGCCTCCGCACCATGCTCCAGGGCGTATCGGAAGCCCGCGCGGAGGGCGGCGCCCTTGCCCTGATTCGGGACCTGCCGGATGACGATCGCGCCCGCCGCCTCTGCCTGAGAGGCGGTGTCATCGGTCGAGCCGTCATCGACGACGACGACTGGCAGGTGCCGTCGGGCGCCCTCCACCACTCGGGCAATCCGGGGACCTTCCTGGTACCCGGGGATCAGCGCAAGGATCGTGGCCATTGCGCAACGGTATCAAGCGGTTACTGTCGGGATGGGCGCACTGGCATCCCACTGAGGGCCGTTCGGCCCTCACCGACCACCATCGAAGTCAGTCATCGTGTACCCATCGAGAGACCGGCCACCGAAGGTCTCGAATTGAAACGGTTGGGCCGGCAAGGGAAGGAAGTAGCCAATGTTGGCGCGATATCGAAACCTGGCGGTGCCGCTGGCGATCATCGCCGCGATCGTCCTCTTCTACATGGAGAACCCGTGGTTCTTCCCGGCTGACGGCTCAACGGAGCGAGCCGTTGCGACCGTGGCGTTCTGGGTCCTGGCGATCGTGGTCCTCGTCCTCATGTTCGAGGATCACAAGTCACCTGGCGCCGAGACGGTTGAGGTTGAAGGCCCGGCCTTCACCCGCTACCTTTTCAGCAACACCCGGGCCGGCCTGATCTGGCTGCCCATCCGGATCTTCCTCGGCTTCGAGTGGCTGAACGCCGGCTGGCACAAGCTGACCGGGGAGGGCTGGATCGACGGGGGTGCGAGCCTCCTCGGGTACTGGCAGAACGCGGTCAAGATCCCCGAAGCCCCCGGCCGGCCGCCGATCAGCTTCGAGTGGTACCGGACCTTCCTCCAGTTCCTCATCGACAACGGGGCCCACAGCTGGTTCGCCTGGCTGATCACGCTCGGCGAGCTCGCCGTCGGGATTGGCCTGCTCGCCGGGGCGCTCGTCGGCATCGCGGCTTTCTTCGGGGCGATGATGAACATGTCGTTCCTGCTCGCGGGTTCGGCATCGACGAACCCCGTCCTGTTCGCCTTCGCCGTCGGCCTGATGCTGGCCTGGAAGGTTGCCGGCTACTACGGCCTCGACCGCTGGCTCCTGCCGAGGCTCGGGGTCCCGTGGCACTCCAGCGCCGCGACCGGAGGTGCGCAGCCCGGGCCCGTTCCAGTGGGCTGATCCAATCGCCCGGCGTGTCTGCGGCCGGGTGGTTGGAGCCAAAAGTAGCAAGAAGGGCCGGCGACCGCCGGCCCTTCGTCGAGCCCCGCCGGCCGACGGCCCACGAGAGGCTGTGCCGCCCGTCCCATGAGGCGAGCCTCGTCGTCATCCTCGGGCGTCAGCGGGTCGAGGCGTCGCGATCTCGCCGCCGGTCAGGTCGCCGGTCGCGACCCGGCGTAGCCGGACTGCCTCCGCGTCGGAATGTCGATTCAATGCCGATTGCCTCCGGGCCATCGCTGTCAGGCGATCCGCCGTTCCCGGGCGAGGAGCAGCGCGCCTGCGCCCGCAAATCCGAGCAGGCCGGTCCCGAACATGGCGACCGCCATCCCGACGTTGACCGACAGGAAGCCCATCACCGGCGGATAGACCACGGACCCGGCGACGGCCGCGCCGGTCAGGACTCCGCTGACGGCGGCCGAGCGCCCTGGATGGCGCTCACCGCCGATCGCGACGATCATTGGGAAGACCGGTCCTGAGCCAAACCCGACGACGGCGAACAGCACGATCGAGGCGCCGATCGACGGCACCAGGA
>JAUSJS010000114.1 GCA_030647575.1 Candidatus Limnocylindrales bacterium
GGATGGCGGCCCTCCTGAGCGGGCATCAGCTGGAGAATCGTGGTCGCACTGAATGTATCAAGCGAAGACCGGAAGGCGCCGATCGGTGGATCGGCCGAGGTGTTCGGCTGTGGGTGAGCTGGTGGACCCATACCGCCGCGAGCTCCTCGTCCACTGCTACCGCATGCTGGGTTCGATCGACGATGCGGAGGACGCTGTCCAGGACGCCCTGGCTCACGCCTGGCGCGGGCGGAACACGTTCCAGCGCGACATTTCGCTCAAGGCCTGGCTCTACCGCATCGCGACGAACGCATGTCTTGACGCGATCGAGCGTCGGAAGCGCCGCCGAGGCGGCGAGGAGAGCCTCGGTGTCGGGCCCTACCCAGACGAGCTGCTGGGCGGTACGTCAGCGGGACCGGAGGCGCGGTACGACAGGCGCGAGTCGATCTCGCTCGCGTTTCTGACCGTCCTCCAGGTGTTGCCTCCCCGCCAGCGGGCGGTGCTCATCCTGCGGGACGTCCTGAGCTGGCGTGCCGCCGAGGTCGCCGGCCTGCTGGACCTGAGCGTGCCGGCGGTCAACAGCGCGCTGCAGCGTGCGCGCGCGACCGTCTCTCGCCGGTACGGCCCAGCGGGTGGATCAGTCGCGATGCGCGCCCCGGCGGATCCAGGGCACCTTCGCTCCCTGCTGGATCGCTACGTGCGGGCCTGGGAGGCCGCCGACGTGACAGGCCTCGTGGCCCTGCTGCGCGACGACGCCGTGCTCAGCATGCCGCCCGCGCCGACGTTCACCGGCGCCGACTCGATCGGCGAGTTCCTCGCCGCGTCGCTCTTCAGTGAGGGCCGGCGCAGCCGTCTCGTGCCGACCCGCGCGAACGGCGGCCCGGCCTTCATCGCGTATGCGCAATCTGGAGCCGATGCTCCGTTCCGGGCGTTTGCCATCCTGTGATGGAGACCGATGGACGAAGGATCGGGCGAATCAACGCCTTCGTCGATCCCCGGCTGATCGCCCAATTTGGAATGCCGGGGAAACTAGGCGGCTGAGCTCGCGGCCATCTGTGGGGAGCTTCGCAGAGCCAGCCAGGTCCAGACGGCGAAGAGCACGTCGAGCGGCGTGAACAGGATCAGGTTCCATGGCGCGAATCCGGCGGCAATGAAGGCGCCGAAGGCGAACGGGACCGAGATCCTGGTCGCGGCGCTAGCCACGAAGAATGGTCGGAACTCGTTCCGTGCCGCGATGAAGTAGTAGATCGAGAAGAAGACGACCGTCATCCCGAGGATGCGGACCCAGACGTCGGTCGCCTCAGCCATGCCGAAGAGGCGTATCGGGATGTTCGGCACCACGAGGAGTGCGGCTCCCAGGCCGAAGAGATAGATCGAGTAGACCAGGATGCTGCGGGCGGCTGCGCTCATGGGGTTGCTCCGGAGCTGCGGGTAATGGCATCCATACAACGCCGCGCGGCTCGGAAACTCATCGATCCGCCGAGGCTGAGGGTTCACATTCGGTCTGAGGCCGGCGATCGAGGGGCTCGCTGCCGGTAGCATCTATCGGTGCTCCGTCTTCTTTCGAACCCTCGTGCCGCCGCCGTCCTCGGGTGCGTCGCGTTCCTGCTGATCGGTTGGGCGGGACTCCTGGTCCCGGCGCTGATTCGATCCATCGAGCGGGACTTCGGACAGTCGGACGCCGGGATCGGGGTCTTCTACCTCCTGTTCGCGGCGGCGTACGCCGCGGGATCGCTGGGCGGCGGAATTGTCACCGAACGACTCGGCCGCCGCCGGGTGCTGGTCCTCGCGGCCGTTTTCCACGGCCTGGGACTCGCGGCGCTGGGGATCGTGCCGGAATGGACGGCGGTGCTCGTGGCCGCGCTACCCGCCGGGCTCGGCGCCGGGGCGATCGATGGAGGGGTCAACGGGCTCATCCTCGATCTCTTCCCGACCACCCGCGGCCGAGCGCTCAACACGCTGCACCTCTTCTTCAGCATCGGGGCTCTGGCCTCACCGCTGGTCGTCGGCCAGCTGGTGGAAGCCGGCGCGGCGTGGCAGGCAGTTGTCGTCGGCACGGCGCTGGTCGCGCTCCCGGTCGCGGGGCTGTTCGCCATGGTCAGCCTGCCGCACGGACGGCACACCGCCGTGTCAACCCAGGGCGCCCTGACGGCCCGACGACTCGCGTTCCGCTGGCCGCTGATCGCCCTCGAGATCGCGATCGCCTGCTACGTCGCGTCGGAAATCGGCGTCTCCAACTGGCTCGTTCGCTTCCTCGACGCCGCGCCGCTCGCGGTCGCGACGACCGGCCTGTCGCTCTTCTGGGCCGGTCTCGCGCTGGGGCGGCTGGTCTCGGCGCGGATCTCCGACCGCTTCGACCACTTGACCTTCGCGACAGTTTCGATCACCGTCGCGGCGTGCGCCACCATCGCGGCGGTCCTGGTGCCGTCGATCGGCGCCTCGATCGTGCTGTTCGCCGTGGTCGGGTTTGCATCCGGACCGGTCTTCCCGCTGATCATCGCGATCGGCGGTGAGCGCCATCCAGGGCGCTCGGCCGCCGTCAGCGGAGTCCTCACCGGCGCGGCCGTCGCCGGGTCCGTGCTCTATCCGCCGGTGATGGGCTTCCTGTCGGTCAACGTCGGGATGGCGGTCGC
>JAUSJS010000126.1 GCA_030647575.1 Candidatus Limnocylindrales bacterium
TTCACGAACGTGAACCTCCTCAACAACGCCAAGCACCACTACGAGATGATCCGCAACGTCAACCCGCGGATCGATCTCATCGCGACGACCGACATCGAGATGACCTCGTCGGTCGAGTACGCCGACATCGCGTTCCCGGCGACGTCCTGGATGGAGTCGCAGACCCACGAGGTCACGGCGTCCTGCTCGAACCCCTTCCTCCAAGTCTGGGGCCGAGCCAAGGACGGCATCGATCCGCTCTACGAGGCGAAGGACGACGCGCGGATCCTGGCCGACCAGGCGAAGGCGCTCGGTGACGAGCTGGGCGACTCGCGCTACGCCGACTACTGGAAGTTCATCCTCGAGGGCAAAGAGGACGTCTACATCCAACGACTCCTCGACGCCTCGATCACGACGAAGGGCTACCGCCTCGACGACATCCTGGCCGGCAAGTACGGCGAGCCCGGCGCGGCGCTCATGCTGTTCCGAACCTATCCGCGGATCCCCTTCTGGGAACAGATCGCCGAGAGCGTCCCGTTCTTCACCGACACCGGGCGCCTCAACAGCTACTGCGACATCCCCGAGGCGCTCGAGTACGGCGAGAACTTCATCGTCCACCGCGAGGGCCCGGAGGCGACGCCCTACCTCCCGAACGTCATCGTCTCGTCGAACCCGCTCGTCCGTCCGGAGGACTACGGGATCCCGGAGGACGCGATGGACGCCGATGAACGGACGGTCCGCAACGTCCGCAGGTCGTGGTCGGAGGTCAGGCAGACGAAGAACCCGTTGTGGGAGGCGGGCTACGCCCTGTACTGCCTGACACCCAAGACCCGCCACCGCGTCCACTCGAGCTGGAGCACGTCGGACTGGACGTTGCTCTGGGACTCGAACTTCGCCGACCCGTACCGGGCGGATCCGCGTTCGCCGTGGGTCGGCGAACACCAGCTCCACATCCATCCCGACACCGCGCGGGCGCTTGGGATCGAGGACGGCGACTACGTCTACGTCGACGCGAATCCGGCCGACCGCCCGTACGTCGGCTGGAAGCCGGACGATCCGTTCTACCGGGTCGCCCGACTCATGCTCCGGGCGAAATACAACCCGGCCTACCCGCGCGGGATCGTGATGACCAAGCACGGCCCGTTCCAGGCCACGGAGCGATCCGTGCGGGCCCACGAGACGCGAGCCGACGGGCGGGCGCTCTCGGAGGGGACGGGCTACCAGGCGAACCTGCGCTACGGCAGCCAGCAGTCGGTCACCCGCGACTGGTCAATGCCCATGCACCAGACGGACAACCTGTTCCACAAGGCGAAGGACGCGACCGGCTTCATCTTCGGCTACGAGAACGACAACCACGCGCTCAACACGGTCCCCAAGGAGACGCTGGTCAAGGTGACCCGTGCCGAACCCGGGGGGCTGGGCGGCGAGGGTCGCTGGAAGCCCGGCACGACCGGCTTCTCGCCCGGCAACGAATCGGACGTGATGCGCAGGTACCTCGCGGGGACACTCGGTCCCAGGACGCCACGATGACCCGCCGCGAGCTTCCGATGCTTGGGCCGACAGGGCAGGCGAAGACGGCCGAGCCGGACGACCCGCTGGAGCTCGTCGGCGTCCCGGTGCCCGTGGACGAGGCGACGTTCGACGAGATGGCTCGCTGCTTCGTCGAGGAGTTCGTCCGTGACGGCTGGAGCGATGCCCGGCTGCTGGCGTTGTTCAAATCGCCCTATTACGCCGGGCTCCATGTGATCTGGCGGCGCCGGGGCGAGCCCTGGGTCCATGACCTGATCGCGGAGACGCGCGCCCGCTGGCAGCGACCAGACCCGATCCGGTCGGAGGACCCCGCCTGATGCCCGAGGTTCGCAACTGGCAGCTCGGCCGGTCGATGACATACCCATATCCGGAGCACCACCCGGACTGGCAGTTCGCCTTCGTGTTCAACATCAACCGTTGCATCGCCTGCCAGACCTGTTCGATGGCCTGCAAGAGCACCTGGACCTTCTCGAAGGGCCAGGAGGCGATGTGGTGGAACAACGTCGAGACAAAGCCGTACGGCGGCTACCCGAACCACTGGGATGCCCAGCTGCTGGGGCTCCTCGACGCGGCGCACGAGGCCGCCGGGGTCGAACCGGCCTGGGTGGGCGAGACCGCCGACCCCGAGGCGCCGTACGGCTCCTACGAGGGGATGACGATCTTCGAGGCAGCCGCACGAGAGCAGCCCCAGTTGCAGCAGGCACTCGGCTACCTGCCGGCGGACGACGAGTGGCGTGCCCCGAACATCTTCGAAGACGTCACGCAGGCCGGTCGACCCGCCCCCGGTAGCCTGGGGCTCGAATCGGGTGGGGCAGAGCTCCCCGAGCACACGGCCTGGTTCTTCTATCTCCAGCGACTGTGCAACCACTGCACGTATCCGGCCTGCCTCGCCGCCTGTCCCCGCAAGGCGATCTACAAGCGGCCGGAGGATGGCGTCGTCCTCATCGACCAGTCGCGCTGCCGCGGTTACCGCAAGTGCGTCGAGGCCTGCCCGTACAAGAAGTCGATGTACCGACCCACGACCCGGGTGAGCGAGAAGTGCGTGGCCTGCTACCCCCGCCTCGAGGGGGCCGACCAGGCGAGTGACGGCGTTCCGATGGAGACGCGCTGCATGGCCGCCTGCCCCGGCCGGATCCGCCTCCAGGGGCTCGTGCCCGTCGACCCGGACGGTGCCTGGGCGGACGATCCCCAGAACCCGATCACGTTCCTCGTCCGCCACGAGCAGGTCGCGCTGCCGCTCTACCCGCAGTTCGGGACCGAGCCGAACGGCTTCTACATCCCGCCCCGCTGGGCGCCGCGGCCGTACCTGCGCCAGATGTTCGGGCCCGGTGTGGACCGCGCGATCGAGCGGTATCGAGCCCCCTCGCGAGAGCTCCTCGCCGTCCTCCAGCTGTTCCGGGCGAGCCAGAAGGTGATCTTCCGGTTCGAGATCGAGGAAGGCCCAAAGGTGTTCGAGACCGAGATCGACGGCAAGCCCTGGGCGATGTACGACGACACCGTCATCGGGTTCGACAAGAAGGGCCGCGAGGTCGCCCGCCTCAACGTCGAGGAGCCCGTGCACGAGCGGCCGGCGCCGCACCCGAACTCGATCTGACCATGTCCAGCCCTGGCGCCGTCAGCCCGCTCCGCACCCCGACCGACGCGCTCGATCGCGCGCTGGCCCGGGCGGACGCGTATCGCGTCCTCGCGACCGCGTTCCGCGACCCCGACGACCCCGGTGCCGAGGACGCGCTGGATCTCCGCGCCCTCCGATCGGCGGTTGGCGAGCTGGGGGCGGAACCGCCGCCCGAGGCGTGGCCCGCCCTCCGCTGCATCGCCCGGCACGCATCACGGGCGCCCGAGCATCGGGCGATCTTCGGACACGTCGTCGCGTCCGGCTGCCCGCCGTACGAGACCGAGTTCGGTCGTCGGCACGTGTTCGGACAGAGTCAGGAGCTGGGTGACATCCGCGGGTTCTACGAGGCCTTCGGCGTCCGGCCGCGGAAAGGCGGCGAGCGTCCGGATCACCTCGCCTGCCAGCTCGAGTTCCTCGCACTCCTCGCCCTCAAAGAGGCGACCGCACTCGCGACCGGCGAGGACGAGCGGCTCGGGGTGTGTCGCGATGCCGCCGCCCGTTTCCTCGCCGATCACCTCGGCCGCTGGCTGCCGGCCCTGGCCGGACGGATCGCCGGGCGCGCGCCTGACAGCGGCTACACGGCCACCGCCACGGTGGCCGCGGCGCTCGTCGCCGATCACGCCCGGGAGCTGGGAGCGGTGCCGGTCGCCCTCGACCCGGACGACCTCGTGCCGATCACCGACACCCCGGACGGCTTCTCGTTCGAGTGCGGCGTCGACGTCGAGGGCGGTGACCTCGCGCCTCCCGGGAGCTGATCGTGACCTGGATCGACGATCCCACCCGACTCGCGGTCCGCGTGGACCCGACGCTCGCCGAAGCGGCGGTCAGGTGCGCGCTGACGGTCTTCGTCCCTGCACCGCCCGAGGCATTCGAAGCGCATCAACGGCGTGCCGAGCGGTGCTACGAGATCGACGGCCAGGTCGAGCGCGACGCCGCCTTCGCGCGCCTGGCCCTGGCGGAGTTCGACGAGCTCGGCCTTGCGGATCCGCTCCGGCATGCCGTCGCGGAGCGGCCGGCGCTCGCGCGCCTCGTGCGGGTCATCCTCGTCGGCGAGGCACGGGGGCACGTCGACGAGGGGGTCACCTGCGAGTCCGGCGGCGAGCACCTCGGGGTCCGCGTCTCCGTCGCCCGGCTGGGCGACCCGGGTGAGCTCCTGGCGTGGGCCCGTCATGCCATGGGGCACGCCGAGGACACCCTGGGCCCGACCTTCCGGTTCGAGCCGGGCTGGGACGGGCCCGGAGGGCACAGGGTGTCCTCGGCGGCCACCCAGGCGCGGGTGCACCGCCTGTGGGACGTCACCGTCGATGCGCGGCTCGTCCGTGCGGGTCGCCTCGGTGAGCTGCGGGCGCGGCAGCGTCACCACGAACAGGTCGCGGCCGACCTCCCCGGCGTGGCGCCCGGGACGATCGACGTGGTCCTGGATCGGCTCTGGGATGGGCCTCAACCGGCCTTCCCCGAGTTGCTCGCCTGGGCGGCGCGACCGGCCGATCTCATCGCCGCCCTGGCGCCCGGCGACCCGGGGTTCGCCCGACCGGATCGTTGCCCGTTGTGCCGGTTCCCTAGCGACGACGTCGTCCCGCCGGAGCGCGCGATCGCCGACGTCGTCGCCGCCGACTACCCGGACTGGCGTCCCGAGCAGGGGTTGTGCGGGCGGTGCACCGACCGCTACCGCTTCGCCGGCCGCCTCGGAGGCAGGGGATGAGGGATTGGATCCGTCCCGACGTTCGTTCGCTCGGCCTCGCGGCCGTCGGGCTCGCCGCCCTGCTGTCGCTCGCGGGCGTCCCGGTCACGAGCGCCCAGGGGACGACCCTCTTCCCGGCGCGAGTCGACGGGTCCCTGCCGGTCGATGCCCCGTTCGACCCGGCCTGGGATCGCGTCCGCCCGGTCGACGTCGCGCTCAGCGGCCAGCCCATCGTGCCGCCGATGCGGCTCGAGCCCGCCTTCCCCTCGGTCCGCGTTCGCTCGCTCGTGAACGGCGACCGGATCGCCGTGCTCCTCGAGTGGACCGACCCGACCCGCGATGAGTCCGTCCTCGGCGTCGACGTCTTCGCCGACGCCGCGGCCATGCAGCTCGCGCTCGGTAGCGGCACGTCGATCTGCATGGGCCAGCGGGCCGGCGGCCTGAACATCTGGCACTGGAAGGCCGACTGGGCAGCCGATCTCGCCGTCCGGCAAGACCTCGAGGACGTCCATCCGGGGCTGCCCGCCGATGTCCACTTCCCGACGCCTGAGGGCGATGACTCGTTCGGGCCGGATGGGTTCCTGGCCGGACAGGCCGCCGGCAACCCGCGCTCGGCGGCATCGCTGGTCAGTTCCGTCGAGGACCTGAACGCCGTCGGCTTCGGGACGCTCACAACCCAACCACCGGAGGGCCAGAACGTGCATGGCGCGTCGGAGCACCGCGACGGCGTCTGGCGGGTCGTCATGTCGCGCGCACTGTCGGACGGCGACCCGAACGACGCGGTCCTCCGCCCGAGCGGCCCGGCCGCCGTTGTCGCCTTCGCGGTATGGGACGGCAGCCGCGGCGACCGGGACGGGCAGAAGTCGGTGTCGGCCTGGCTCGCGCTGGCGCTCCCGCAGCAGCCGATCGGCCTCCTCGACGCTTGGCCAGTCCTGCTGCTGCTCCTCGTGGGGCTCGGACTGTCAGGGCTCGTCCTCTATTACGGCGCGCGCCAGCCGGCGGTGGGGCTCGGCTGGCCGCACGGCAGGCCCGACGGTGGAGCGACCGGTTAGGTGGTCGCCGGGACCGGTGCGCTCGTGCGGTCGCAGCTCGGAGCTTCGGGGGTCGGGCGCGAGACAGTCGACCGCCTTGCCCGATGGCTCCTCGCCGCCGTCGCTGTCGACCTGATCTTCACCCGATTCGTCGTCCGGCTCGCGATCTTCATCCCGAAGGGCGAGCCGTGGGCGACGGCGGGCGCCGTCCTCGGTCGAGTCGGCGCCGCGACCGATGCCCTCGTGGCGATCGTCGGCCTGCTCCTGCTCGGCGCGCTCCTCGTCCGGGCCGGCCGGCTTGGTCGCGGCGCCGATCGTGCCATCCTTGTTGCGCTGTCGGTGGTCGCCGCCGGGGGCCTGGCGCTCGTGTACCTTCCGCCGAGCCCGGCCATCTCGATCGTGCTCGACCTGCTCGTCGCAGCCGTCGCCCTCGCGGCTGGCATTCGCGTCGGTCGCGAGGGTGGGACACCGGTGGTCGCCCGGATCGGGCTCGTGTCCCTCGCTCTCGCCCTCGCCCTCGCGCCGCTCGGGCGACTCGTCGATCTCGCCGGGTTGCTCGCTGGTGCGACTGACGGCCGGTCCGAGGCAGCCGCCGGCCTGGCCATCGGTGCACTCGGGCAGCTCGCCTTCGTGCTCGGCGCGGCGTTCGTTGGCCTCGGCGGCGTCGTCAGCCGGCGTCCCTTCGACCGCTCGAGCCATCGGATCGCTGTGCTCGGACTCGTCGCGGCGCTCGTCGTCCTGTCAGCTGGCGCACGCGCGCCCGCGATGTGGGGCGCCCTCGCGATCTGGAGCGTCGGTCTCGGCGGGACGGTTCCGACCGCCGCCGTCGCGCTCGCCCTCGGCCTGGCCGTAGCCGGCCTACCGATGCTCTACCGTCGCGCCCCGGCCCTCGCGATCGGGGCATCGATCGTGCTGCTCTCCGGGTACGGCCTCGCCGCGAGCGGCCTCGTCCTCGCGGGGCTGCTCGGTGTTGTCCTCGCCCGGTCTGACGCGCTGGCTGACCCCGTGACCAGATAGGACAGATTCAGTCAAGGAGGTCCCGGGCGGCATGCTACCCGGCGGGGGCGAGGGGCTGCATCTCCGAGAACAGCCCATCCGCCTTTGGCGCGGGAAGGTCCGGTTCTTGCGCGCGGCCGGCCATCCGCGCGGCAAGCTCGGCGTCCAGCTGCTCGGTCAGGTTGCGGTCGCTCTCCTTGAGGATCTCCGCGAACATGGGCGCCAGTTGCTCCATGATCGCCCGCTCCCTGGCGGTCTCCGGGGCCGCGAACCGGGTGTGGATGATCGTGCCGTCCGCTGCGGGCTCGAGCTCGAACGTCGCCAGGAACTTCACCGGGCCGCCGGGCGTGTTCATCGTGGAGCGATCGGTGACGTAATCGTACGGTCGCCAGTCGAGGATCTCCTCGATGACGGCGTCTTTGCCGTGCACGCAATGGTTGATTGCCCCGACGCCCCGCCGATTGCCTTTCGCCTCCACGATGAAGTCCGTCACGCCGGACTGCCAGGCCGTCCGACGGCCGGGCGTCGTCATGAACTCCCAGACGATCTGCGGCGGGGCCTTGGTGTGCGTCTGGCTGGTGTAGGCCGCTTCGGAGGCTGAGACGATCACCCGCCGGCGTTCCTCCTCCTCCTGCCAGCGCTTCTCGAGGTCGTGGATCCAGCCGGGCACTTCACCGACATGTTCGTACGTCTCGACGTGCGGGCGCATGCCAAGCGCCTCTGGATCGATGCTCATCGCGTCGATGCACTTCTGGCTGAAGAGCGCGTAGGCCGGGATCCCGGTGCCTTCGACGACGCTGTTCTTGAGCAGCCGGTGGACGATGATGACGTCGGCCCCGACCAGCTCCTCGCGCCCCGCCATCTTCTGGCGAACGGCGATGCCATGGTGGACGACGAACTTGAGGTTGAGGTCGGGAATGCGCAGGCACGCGTTGCACTCGCAGGATGTCGCCTGCCTGACGTCGCGCCGGCGGCGGCGAAAGCCGAAGTAGCAGCGCTCGATCGTGTCCAGCAGGAGGGACCCGTCGAGCTTGTCCGTTGGCGCAAACGTGAACGCCGCGTCACCCTCGAGCTTGGCCAGGCGGAAGTTCGGCCGAAGCGACGTCACGACAGTCCCGACCAGATCGGCCAGGATGTCCTGGGCGTGATCCAGCTCGACCCGGGCCAGGTAGCTGGTGTAGCCGGAGATGTCGGCGATCAGGAAGCACATCGGTTCTGGCTTTAGCATTGGATTCCCTCAGCCGATAGAACCAGCGTTGTCCAACTATAGGCGGTCTCGAAACATCGATCGCCGCCTACGTTCGCGGGGTCGCGATCATCCGCTCCGGGCTGACGGTTGACCGTCCACGGCTAGTCAAGGACAGCGTTGTCTGCGCCAGACAGCTCCTTCGGGTCCGGGGTCTCTCGCCCTCCGCTCCCGACCGGAGCGGTGCGGAACACGACGCAGCAACGGCCAGGCTCCGGAGCGACCTCGACGCTGGCCGGCGAGCCCAGTCCGTCCACGACGCCCTCCGCCCAGGCGAGGTTCATCCCGCACGTCAGCTCACGATGATCCGAGGCAATGGCGTCGTACGGGCAGTTGCGCAGGCACACCGTTCCGTTGGACACCTCGATCACGGGCTCGTAGCCGGCTCCACGTAAGACGTCCAGGAGCCCCGTCAGCAATCGACGGCGACCCGGCCGCGGTCCGGCCTTGCGGCGTGCGTCGACGCCGACGACGGTACCCCGTTCGCGGGCAACGGTGGCCACCGCCTCGGTCCCTGACGCGCCGCCCAGGCGATCCAGGGCAGTCGCCATGAGGTCCGCAGCGAGGCCGTAATGGCGGGGCGGGAGGGAGATGGCGACCTCGCGGTCCGCTCGTCGGTAGAGCTTGGCCGGACGCCCGGCTCCAGGTCCAGTGCGGCCGCTGCGGCGCCGGTACTCGGTCTCGAGCAGGCCGGCCTGGACGAGCCGATCGAGGTGGAAGGCGGCCAGCTCGCGGCTGATCCCGAGCGCCGCGGCCGCAGCGTCGCGGCCGACCGGCTCGTGGCTGGCGGCCACCAAGTCATAAAGGCGCTGGCGGTTCGGCTCCTCGAGCAGGGCGACCGCCTGGATCGGATCCTCGACCGCTGGCTTCTTGGTCATTGCCACACTCTAACAGCAATGACGATTAAGAAAAGACTTGACAGCGGGTCGCTGGCCTGTAACGCTAACGGCCGTTCCCGATAGATGTGGAACGACCGGCGGGCGTATCGCACAGCGAGCTCGCCGGTCAGGCCTCGACCGCGCCGCCGCCGGCGGCGAACGAGGGATCAGAAGGAGAGATGTCATGGCAACCTCGAAGGAACCGGTCCGGCTCGCGCTGCGCAAGCTATGGTCCGACCACGTCATCTGGACCCGCGAGTACATCGTCGCCGCGGTGGCCGGGACCCCGGACGCCGACGCGGCCGCCGGGCGGCTGCTCAAGAACCAGGAAGACATCGGCGCCGCGATCGTGGGCTATTACGGGCAGGCAGCCGGCGACAAGCTGACCGATCTGCTCAAGCAGCACATCATGATCGCGGTCGACCTCGTCGCGGCCGCCAAGTCCGGCGACCAGGCGGCGTTCGCGACGCACGACGCACGCTGGACCGCCAACATCGGTGAGATCGCCGCCTTCCTGGCGGGGGCCAACCCGAACTGGCTCGAGCAGGACGTCCTGGACCTCCTGGCCCTCCACCTGAAGCTGACCAAGGACGAGGCCGTCGCCCGGATCACCGGCGACTGGGCGGCCGACGTCAAGGCCTTCGACGACATCTTCACCGAGATCATGGTCGTCGCCGACACGCTCCATGACGGCATCGTCGCGCAGTTCCCCGAGCGCTTCGCAGCGGTCGCAGCAACGGCATGACGACGCTCGAGATGGCGGAGGCGTCGCCCGAGAGGGCGACCCTCCCCGTCGGTGCTCCAGGTCCGGCCTCCGAGGGACTGTTGGGCACCGATGGCCGACGCTACGGCTTCTCGAGCTTCGCCGACCGGGACATGCTCGTGCTGATCTTCTCGTCGAACCGCTGTCCCACCGCGAAGGCCTACGGCGAGCGGATGAACGCGCTGCAGCGTGAGTACGGTCCTCGAGGCGTCCAGGTCCTGGCGATCAACTCGAACGACCCCCATCTCTACCCGGACGAGGGCTACCCGCGTATGATCGAGCGGGCCGCCGAGGACGGTTACACCTTTCCCTACGTCCTCGACGACGGGCAGCGGGTGGCAAAGGCGTACGGCGCGACCTGTACATTCCACGTCTTCGTGCTCGACGGTGAGCGCCGTCTCCGCTACCAGGGACGATTCGACAACTCGCGGATCGCGGCGAATGTCACGAGCCACGATCTTCGCAACGCGCTCGATGACGTTCTCGCCGGACGGGACGTCCGAGTCTCGACCACGCGCCCGTTCGGCTGCAGCCTCGACTTCGTCTGAGCTGCATCGAATACCATGCGCTCGGTGGTGAGCAGGCGTCGGGTCCAGCCCAGGCAGGGAGTCGACGTGGCCGCCGCGGCGCCTGCCTGGCGGCTTCCGGTGGTGCCCATGGCGATCGCCGGAGCCTGGCTCATCGCAGTGGTCGCCCAGGCGACGGGCAACGCCGCACTGCTACACCACCACGCCTTGATCGAGGACGGCCCGCCGCTGTGGGTCGCCGCACCCCTCTTCCTGCTCGCATGGCAGGTGATGATCGCGGCCATGATGCTGCCGGCCAGTCTGCCGACCATCCGCGTGGTGGAGGCGGCGATGCGGATGCTGGCCCGGCCGCGACGCGCCTGGGCGGCCTTCCTGGGTGCGTTCGCCGTCGTTTGGACGGTGTTCGGGCTGTTGGCGTTCATGGGTGACGTCGTCCTTCACCACGTCGTCGATGCGACGCCCTGGCTGGCCGCGCGTCCCTGGCTCATCGAGGCGAGCTTCCTGGCGCTGGCGGGTGCCTACCAGCTCGCACCGCTCAAGCGGCGCAGCTTGAGCGCGTGTCGCCACCCAGTAGGTCTTCTACCGGCCACCGCCCCTGCGCGACGCGGCTCCTTCCAGCTGGGCGTTGACCACGGCCTCGTCTGTTTCGGGACTTCCTGGGCGCTCATGCTCGTGATGTTCGCCGAGGGCTTTGCAAACCTGTGGTGGATGGTCGCCCTGACCGCGGTCATGGTCTACGAGACGGCCGGGAGGCATGGGCAGCGAGCCGCTGCAGCCGTCGGTGTGCTCCTTCTCCTGTTTGCGGCAACGATCCTCGTGACCAGCTGGGGAGCGGTATAGCCCGAAGGAACCGCCGACGGTCAAGATCGTATCCAGCAGCGAAGGAGGAGCACGTGGCCTGGCTTCCGGAGTTCGGGCAAGTCATCTACCAGTTGGCCCAGCTGAAGGCCGCCGCCGGCTCCGCTTCGCTCGACGCGGCACGAGCGGCGATTCTGGCTGGCGATCCGGCGAACCTACTCGAGGCCTTCCCGGATGGCGTCCGGATTGACGACCCACGGGCTGGTCGGATTGAAGACTCCCGAGGGTTGGAGGCCTATTGCGAGGCGAGTGCCGCGTGGCTCTCGGAGCGGAATGCCCAAGCTCGGTTGATTGCGTCGACCGTGGGAGCCAGCCGGGTGGTCGGCGAGTTCGAGGTCGATCTGACCGAAGGCGATCGGACCTTCGTTCTCCCGCTGGCGGTTGTGGTCGAGCCGGCGTCGACCGCGCGAAGCGTCTGGGTCCGGGTGTACCACAGCCAATGGCCGCTGCTCGGCCATCACGTTGTCAGGCCGCCACTGCTGCCGAGGGACCCATCCGTCCGCGAGTCTGACATCGTCGGTGAGTACCAGGCCGCGCTCGCGGCGGGCGACGCCAAGCGGATCGTCGCGACATTCGAGCCGGACGGCTGTTTTCGGGAGCCCGCCGGTCCGCAATACCGCGTCTGCGGGACGGCCGACCTCGTCGAGTTCCTCACTCGGTTCTTCAGCGCCGGCGGGGGAATCATCCTCGAGCACTGCACGGTGACCGAGGACGGCGTTCGGACGGCCCTTGAGTTCAATGCGGTCCGCTGGGGGCGCGTCGATCTCCCGCCGCAGGCCGGCATTGCCGTCTACGAGCGCGGTGCAAGCGGCAGGATCGCCGAGGCTCGGATCTATGACGATGTGGAGGGCCCGGTCGAGTAGGGGGCTGCCCGCGGATTCGCCGCACGATTGATGGTAGGGTTCTCTCCGTCCCGCAGACCGATCCATCGAAGGCCCCACATGCGGCGTCTCCCGATCCTGGACGGACCCATCCTCGACTGGCTGCGCGATTTTCGGAGCGCCGACGCCATCTTCGTCAGCGACGGCCGGCAGCGCGTGGTCGCCTGGTCCCCGGAGGCCGGGCGGCTGCTCGGTCGCTCGGCCGCCGAGGTCCTCGGTCGCCCCTGTTACGAGGTGATGTCGGGCACCGAACTGAACGGTCACCCCGTCTGCCGACGCAACTGCCGCGTCGCGGCCAACGCGCGGCGGGGGCGGCCCACGGTGGCCTACGACATCGTCGCCCGCACGGCCGACGGCGAGCCGATCTGCCTGACCAGCAGCATCATCCTCG
>JAUSJS010000129.1 GCA_030647575.1 Candidatus Limnocylindrales bacterium
CTCACCTCTGCCACGATGCCGACATCGTAGCCGGGCGGCGATAGCCCCCATGATCCGAATCCGAACGGCCGTCGGACCAGCGTCCGCGGTCCGGTTCGCGTTCAGAATGCGTAGTGAGCCGAGAAGGATGTGAACCCTGAACCCGCCAGAAGGCCGGTTTCATGAGTGAATGTTGATCGGGGCGGCCGGCTTTGAAGCGACGACCACCAGTCCCCCAGGCTGCGCCATAGCGTCCGCGGGCGTCCGCAGACGGTGCGTTTACGCACGAACCGTCGGCCCGTCGAGGCTGGACGTCTGAAGACGTGATCGCGACGAGGGGACCGGAGCGGGGCCGATCGTGTCTGGCGGGATCGGCTTAGCTATGGCCTACTTACCTCACGCGGCGTCTGCAGGTACGGGCAGGGCGGGGATCACCCCCGACTGCCAGGCGGCCTCCTGCTGGAGCCTGGCGGGGTTGCTCGCGATGAGGTGGTCCAACACCCCCGGGAGGGCCTCGCTGTCGAGCGTGAGGGGCCAACGGCATCCTGCTTTGGTCGGATGCACCCACCCGTTGGCCAGCCGGCTCAAACCCGGTCGGTCATGGCCCCCCGGCCGGTTACCCCGGATGCCGCGATGATCGCCGCGACAGCCACGAGGATCACCCCGAACTCGCCCGCCAGCCAGCGAACGGGAAACACGAAGTACACGAAGTAGCCGACCAGGCTCAGCAGGTTGGTCACCAGCAACAGAGCCACGAGTCCACCCAGCACCAGTCCTGCGCGCATGAGGAGCGATCGACCACGCGTCGCGTGCCAAATCCAGAGCACGGTCGCGGAAGACAACAGGACCGTACCGATCAGGAACATGAGACCGACGGTTCCGCCATACCTGTTGGTGCCGCCGTTCTCCCAGATCAACAAGACCTTGACGATCCAAAACAGGCCGCCGGCCACTGCGAGGATCCTTTCGGGTCTCTCGGGCCTGACACGGGCGGCGACGTGCACGCGGGCCAGCATAAGCCTTCCCTCAAGTGGATCGCCTGTCGAACGTCTACGCGGGCGACATCTTGGCCATTTCCACGCAGCCTACTCGTGGCGCCGCGGGTCATCTTGGTAGGGCCTCAGTTTGGCGGCCGCTTCCTAGCCGCGCACTGCGTATCGATCCAGAGCTTGCCGGCATCCCAGTAGTCGCTGTCCCGCGCGAGTCCCTGTAGGGCCGCCTCAGCCTCCCAGGCATCGCACCAGCGCTCGGCGACGCCCGGGTCCATCCCAGTGCTGGTCAGGAGGCGGTGGCGGATGGCCGCGCGGCGGGCTTGGTGGATGCGCTCGTCCTTGAGCTTGCTCACCCGGGCATGGTACGACTCGTGGTGAAGCCTCAGCGCCTGTGACCGGCTCCGGGGAATCAGATCTCTCGCTGAGGCTTCACGCCGAAATCGTTACGGGCCCCGGTCGGCCCGAACAATCGGCTGGAGACCTGACTGAGGCAGGGTCACGCCCCTCGGTGTCGATTCGGCTGAGCCGGGACACAAACCGCCCCCATCGGCCCATCGAGGCTGGCCCGAGGAGCGGAAGGACCCTTGCGAGGGGTTCGTCCTTTGGCTCGAAGGCGACCCAATCGCGCCGCAACTCGACTGAGTTCTCCTCCACGGTGTTGGAGCGACGGGTGGTGACGTCCTTCCAGCCCGATCGGACTCCGCCGTCGCTATACGTCTCTCGAATACCGCCGAAGCACGCGCTCCAAATCCTCCCGCGTCAGGGGTCGCCCCAGGCGGCGCATGGACTCCACCTCGGCGTCGGCCACGAACTCCGCACGTCGCCACTTCCGTGACCGCCGCCGCCACCGCCAGTCGTTTAGGGCGGCGCGGACGGTCTTGTCCCTCATGAAGGCGGCCTCTTCCTCGCCGAACGCTGCGCCTCGATCCAGAGCTTGCCTATGGCCCAGTACGCGGACGACCGGATGATCCTCTGCCGCGTCGCCTCAGCCTCCACCGCGTCGCACCAGCGCTCGGCAACATCGAGGTCCATGCCCGTGTCCGCGAGGCCGTTGCGAATGGCCGCCCGTCGCGCATGATGGATCTCCTCGTCGATGACAGTCACGCTAGACATCGTCCACGCCCCGGTCGGCCCGAGCAATCAGATGGATACCCTATTGAGGCATGGTCACGCCCTGAGCGATCGGTGGACTTAGAGCCCAGTTGGCTTGAGCCTCGTCGGCCCGTCGAGGCTGGCCGTCCGTAGACGGGATCGCGACGACGGGACCGGAGCGGAGGCCTCATCCCCTCCAGGTCGGCCTTGACGGCGAACGAAGCAGGAGGAACGCGCTCACGAAGAAGGGCGTCGCAAGGACGATCGCGAACACGGTCGAGGGCAGATCGTGGAACCCCCCGCCGAGGATGACCAAGCCGCCGCACCCGACGCCGACAACACCCGCGAGGACGCGAGCAATCGGCCCGCGGCGGGCCGCCAACGCCCCGAGCACCACGAGAATGACGGCCAGAACGAGGAAAACCTGCCCGAAGAAGTACCCGAGCCCGGACCGCTCGGCGTTCGTCGGGTCTGCGTTGAGGTCCTCGGCGGTAACGAGCGCCCAGAAGCCGAAGCCGGCGACCGCGACGCCGAGGACGGCGAGGATCAGGCCGCCGATCAGCGCATCCCGATGCCCATTCGCGTCCATGACCCGAGGCGTCTCGGGCTTTGATCGGCGTAGGCCGGCAGCCGGCGGAGAATGCCGACGAGTGAAGTTCGTGGGCGACTCATTCCGGAGACGGTTCTTTGGGCGAGCGTTCTACCGGCCGTCTGGGCTGCAGGCCGTCGGCGTTCGGCTAGTAACTCTCGCAGCCGATGCTGTCATGGTCGCTGTCGAAGCCATGGATATCAACGCCGACGACGCTGACCTGGTGGCGGATGTCGCCGCAGTCGAGATCGTAGGCAACGACGGGGACGCAGTAGCCGGCGTAGTTCGGGTCGCAGGCCCCTCCGGAGACGGGCGTGGGCGAGGGCGGGGATGTCGAGGTCGCGGCCGGGATCACGGCCACGGTCGCCGTCCGTTCCGGGCACCCTGTCAGGATGCGCTTGAGGGCGGTGCGCTCGAGCGTATCCACGCTGAGGCTCCAGCGCACCTTGACCACCACCCATTCCCTCGTGTAGGTACATCGGAAGCTCGTCAGTGGCGGCAGCCATTGCGCCGGGTCCTTGTCGCTCTTCGAGCGGTTCGAGGCCGCCGAGACTGCGCGTAGTGAGCGCCAGTCGCCCAGGTCGTTGGCGTAGGCCTTGCGGCGTGCCGACGTCCAATCCCATGCACCCGAATCCCAGGCTTCCTTGAGCGCGACGACGTGGTCGATGTCGAACTTGGATGCAGTGGTCGTGGTCACCCCGTCGTACGCCGAGCGCCACGACCCCGTGACGGAACAGCCCGTCCCGCGTCTCGCCGTCGTCCGCGATTCTGCGAGCAGTACTTCGTTCCGTGTGCTGCAACCGTCCCGATCGGCGTCGATCCAGTGGATGAACAGCGTGCGGTCGTAGCCGGCCGAGTGCTCGGGTGCGGTCGCAAGAAGAGCGAGGAGCTTGAGCCCGGTGCCGGTTGCAGTCGCGGCGGCGTTCGCCGGTGCGCCGTTCGAGGCGGCGAGCACCGCCGCGGCGAGGAGCACGACCAGGCGGGCGGCAATGCGTGGGCGCGTCCCTGATGCCGCGATCATGTGTCTCGTCGCGAGCATTCGCTTCGGTCCCCGCTCCACGAACCAGCCCACCCACGGTCGTCACGCATCATGCGCCGACCGGTCAAGGCGGTTTCGTGAACCGCCCTGACTTCGGTGGAGACTCTCCACGAAACCCAGGGCGGTTCATCGTCCCAACGGCGGAGTCGCCTTGAGTACGGCCATCTCTCCCTCGTCGGTCGGTCCGTCGGTCGGTTGGGTACATGATGCGCGTTCAGCTTGACGCGTTCGTTCCCGTGGCGCGCTCACGACCCGTGTGGGTGTGTCATCCGCGGGCAAGTCCGGGACGCTACCCCGCAGACGGTATGTTTACGCACGAACCGGGCGTTCGTTCGAGCCTCGCAGCCGGGGCTGTGCGCCCTCATTGCCACCGGGGTTGCTGCCGGCAACCTCGGTCGGCCGAACCGGAGAACGCGCGATGGTCAGTGGTGCAACCCCGTTGGTCGCCTCACTCCCCGATCATTCGCATGAGTTCGTCT
>JAUSJS010000135.1 GCA_030647575.1 Candidatus Limnocylindrales bacterium
ACGCCGAACGAGCGGGTCGGGCCGTCCGACGAGAGCAGGCTGACGATCGCAGCCGGGAGCTCGCGATCCTCGGACAGACGCCGCGCCGCCGCGGCTCGGAAATCAGTTCGGGCCAAGGTCCATCACCTCCCGAGCGAGTTCGCGATAGATACGAGCCGCATCGCTGGAACCGGCGTAGCTGGTGATCGGCCGCCCAACCAGCGGCGCCTCTCCCAGCTTCACGGTGTTGCGCACGATGCTGTTGAAGACGTAGTGGTCGCCGATCACCCGCAGCTCGTCGAGCATGTCACGGGCCAAGTTCGTCCGCCCGTCGTAGAACGTCGGCAGCAGGCCGAGGATGCGCAGGTCGCGATTCAGCTTGAGCCGGATCGCGTTGATCACCTTGACCAGGTTGTTCAGCCCCTTCATCGCGTAGTACTGGGTCTGGACGGGAATGATCACGCCGGTCGACGCCACCAGGCCGTTGACCGTCAGCAGGCCGAGGTTCGGCGGGCAATCGATGAGGACGTAGTCGTAGACGGAAATTTGCCCTTCGAACGCCTCGCGCAGGATCTGCTCACGACCGAGCGCGGTGAACAGCTCACCCTCGGTCGACGCGAGGTCGATGTGCGCCGGCGCGACGTCGATCCCCGCGATCTCGGTCGGGAGGATCACGTCGGTCAACGACGAGCGACCGTCGGCAAGGACATCGGCCATTGAGCGCTCGACGGGGTTGAGGTTGATGCCCAGGCCCGCGGTGAGATTGGCCTGCGGGTCCATGTCGACGCACAGGACGCGATAGCCGTTTTCAGCCAACGCTCCGGCGAGATTGATCGCCGTCGTCGTCTTGCCTACGCCGCCCTTCTGATTTGCGATCGCGATCACGTTCGGCACAGTGGGCATCACCTCGGATGTGGAGTACGGATGACGGGCGTCTCGGAAGGGCGCGCGTCCTGTCATGCTACCCCCTTCGAGGGGCCCGCGGGCACCCCGGTTATCCACACGCTTCGAGAGTTGTTCACCGAATCTGTGGATATCCGAGCCTGCTGGTTTGGAATGCGGGCCGATGCAGCGGCGCACCGGACCCCGCCTCGAGGCCGGAAGGCACGACTATGATGGGACCGCGTCTTTGCGCAAGGACACGTGGGAGGTCGGAACCAGCGGTGTCGACGAACGAAGAGCGCCTCCGCCGCCTCGACCAGATGCGCGCAGAGGCCCTGCTCGGTGGGGGAGCGGTTCGCATCGAGCGCCAGCACGCCTGGGGCAAGCTGACGGCCCGGGAGCGGCTCGACCTCCTGCTTGATCCTGGTTCGTTCGTCGAGCTCGATGCCTTCGTCACCCATCGGGCTACGGAATTCGGTCTCGCCGAGAACCACGTCCTCGGGGACGGCGTGGTCACCGGCCACGGCACGATCGCTGGCCGCCTTGTCTTCGTATTCAGCCAGGACTTCACCGTGTTTGGTGGCTCGCTGTCAGAGGCCTACGCCGAGAAGATCTGCAAGATCATGGACCTTGCCATGAAGGTCGGCGCGCCGGTCATCGGGCTCAACGATTCGGGTGGCGCTCGGATCCAGGAAGGCGTCGCGTCGCTCGGTGGCTACGCCGAGATCTTCCTGCGCAATGTGCTCGCGTCCGGCGTCGTGCCGCAGATCTCGGTGGTCATGGGGCCCTGCGCCGGCGGCGCCGTCTACTCGCCGGCGATGACCGACTTCACGATCATGGTCGAGCATTCGAGCTATATGTTCGTGACGGGGCCGAACGTCGTGAAGACCGTGACCCACGAAGAGGTGGACGCCGAGTATCTAGGCGGAGCGCTGACGCACACGACCAAGAGTGGGGTTGCCCACCTTGCCGCACGGGACGAGGCCGACGCCCTTGATGCGGTTCGTCGGATTCTGGCGCATCTTCCGCAGAACAACCTCTCGGAACCGCCGCGGGTCGAACCGCGAGATCCGACCGAGCGCATGGACCCCGCCCTCGATCGCATCGTGCCGGACGATCCCCGCTTGCCGTACGACATGCACGAGGTGCTGGCGAGCGTCATCGACGACGGTGACTTCCTGGAAATCCAGCCGGGCTGGGCGCAGAACATCCTGATCGGCTTCGCGCGGCTCGGCGGCCGTAGCGTCGGTATCGTCGCCCAGCAGCCGGCGATCCTGGCCGGAGCCCTCGACATCGACGCTTCGATCAAGGCCGCGCGCTTCGTTCGAACCTGCGATTGCTTCAACGTGCCGGTCGTCACGTTCGTCGACGTCCCTGGCTTCATGCCCGGCGTGGGCCAGGAGCACGGGGGGATCATCAAGCAAGGTGCGAAGCTGTTGTATGCCTACTGCGAGGCAACCGTTCCGAAGATCACGGTGATCACGCGCAAGGCCTACGGTGGCGCTTACGACGTCATGAGCAGCAAGCACATCCGCGGCGACATGAACTTTGCCTGGCCGACCGCGGAGATCGCCGTGATGGGCGCAGAAGGTGCGGTGAGCATCATCTTCAAGGATGCGATCGCAGCGGCTGACGATCCGACGGCCGAGCATCGACGGCTGGTCGCGGCCTACGAGGCCGAGTTTGCGAACCCGTACGTCGCCGCTGCGCGGGGCTACGTCGATGACGTGATCAAGCCATCGGAGACGAGGCCCCGCCTGATCCGTGCGCTCGAGATGCTGGCCGACAAGCGCGACACGAACCCGCAGAAGAAGCATGGCAACATCCCGCTCTGAGCCAAGACCTGAGCCGAACCCGTCTTTGCGCAAAGACGTGAGGCCACCGTTCGCGCGGCCGGGGTCATGCCGATGACCGCACCGTTCCGGCGAGTCCTGGTCGCCAACCGAGGCGAAATCGCGGTCCGCATCATCCGGGCGTGCCACGAGGCCGGGATGGAGGCTGTCGCCGTGTACAGCGACGCGGATGCCTCGGCCCAGCACGTCCGGATGGCCGATCTCGCGGTCAGGATCGGCCCGCCGCCGCCGACTGAGAGCTACCTGCGGATCGACGCGATCATCGCCGCCGCGCTCGAGGCCGGCGCCGAGGCGATCCACCCTGGCTACGGCTTCCTGGCCGAGCGAGCGGCCTTCGCCCGAGCCGTCGAGGAGGCCGGTCTCGTCTTCGTCGGTCCGCCCTCGGCCGTCATCGACGCGCTCGGGGACAAGCTGCATGCCCGACGGACGGCTCGCGACGTTGGGGTCGCCGCGGTCCCGGGGACCCTGGAGGCAGCGCCTGTCGACCGGCCCGACCAGGTCGCGGCGATCCTGGCTGAGGCCGAGACGATCGGCTACCCGCTGCTGGTCAAGGCGGCCGCGGGCGGCGGCGGCCGCGGAATGCGCCGTGTCGTCTCGCCAGCTGGCCTGCCGGCCGCGTTGGCCGGCGGGTCGCGCGAGGCGGCATCTGCGTTCGGTGACGGCTCGGTCTACCTGGAGCGCGAGATCGCCCCAGCCCGTCATGTCGAGGTCCAGCTGCTGGCCGACGAGACCGGCCGGGTCGTTGCCATCGGCGAGCGCGACTGCTCGCTCCAGCGACGCCATCAGAAGCTGGTCGAGGAGGCACCGGCTCCGGGCCTGACCGTCGAACAGCGCCGCGAGCTGCACGGCCTCGCGGTCAAGGTCGCCACAGCCGCCGGCCTTCGCAACGCTGCCACGGCCGAGTTCCTGCGCGCCCCGGACGGGTCCTTCTATTTCCTGGAGGTTAATACCCGGCTGCAGGTGGAGCACGGCGTCACCGAGCTCGTCTCCGGACTCGACATCGTCCGGGAACAGTTCTGGCTGGCGGCGGGCCGCCCGCTCTCCGATGAGGCGCTCGCGGCAGCGGGGCGGGCCGCGGAGCCGGCCGGGCATGCCATCGAGGTCCGGATCACCGCCGAGGATCCCTCGCGCGACTTTACTCCCACGCCGGGACGAGTCCGCCGCTGGGTGATGCCCGCCGGCCCGGGAGTGCGCGTGGACAGCGGGATCGAGGCCGGCGACCGGGTGTCGCCTGAGTACGACAATCTGATCGCCAAGATCATGGTCCTCGCTGGCGATCGTGACGCGGCCATCAGCCGGCTGCGCCGAGCACTCGATGAAACCGAGATCGCCGGAATCCAGACAACCCTGCCGTTCCACCGGTTCGTGGCGCGAAGCGAGTCGTTCGCCGCCGGCGAGCTGTCCACGGACTGGGTGGGGGAGAACTGGGATGGTCCGGCCTCTCTCGCGCGGGCCGCCCGGATTGGCCAGCTTGCCGCCGGCCTCGACGCCCTTGAGAGCGGCCTCGCCACCGCGGTCACGACTGGGGGCTCGCTCGGAGGTACGGCCACCGCTCCAACCGACTCCGGTGACGGACGCTGGGCGAGGTCCGGCCGGCAGGCGGTGAACGAACGGTGGCCGCGATGAGCTCCGAGAGACCGTCGACCAGGGTCGTCGATCCGCGTGCTGTCCGGGTGGCCACCGCTCCGGCGACAACTGCGATCGAGGCGGCGCCAATCGTGCTCGAGCCTGCCGCCGTTCCGCTCGCGCCGGCATCCGGGGAGCGCGGCGGGCAGGTCCTGATCGATGGCGTACCGGCCGGCCTGCGCCTGGACCGTCGGGATGCCGTCCATGTGGTGCTCGTGGAGGGTCAGGGCAGGGAGACGTCGTGGAGCCCGGTCATCATGCTCCCGCTCGTGCCGACGGCCGGCCCGGCGATCGGCGTCGTCCGACGCGAGGTCATCGTCGACGGCTGGCGGATCGAGGTCGAGATCGAGTCAGAGCGGCGAGCGGCGCTTCGCGAGCGGGCGCGACGCGGTGGCGATGAAACGGCCCGCGCTGGCCCGACCGAGGTTCGCGCGATCATTCCGGGTCAGGTCCTCGCGGTCTCGATCGCTCCGGGCGATTCGGTCTTGGCCGGACAGCAGCTCCTGGTGGTCGAGGCCATGAAGATGCAGAACGAGCTTCGGGCGCCACGCGACGGCGTGGTTTCCAGGGTGGCCGTCGGGCCGGGCCGGACCATCGAGGTCGGGGATCTCTTGCTGGTGCTGGAATGAGCGACGACCGACGCCCCGACGGGCACGGACCGCAGCATCCGTCTCGCCCCACTGGAGAGGCTCTCGATCCCGGGCGCGAGCGCTGGCGGGAGCTCGTCCGGGCGAAGGCCCTGCGCAGTGCGCCCGAGCGCCGCGAACCGTTCGAGACCTCGTCGGGGATCCGCGTTCGAGACCTCTACACGCCCGCGGATGTTGCCGGCCTGGACGAGGATCGCGACCTCGGCCGACCGGGCGAGTACCCGTTCACCCGGGGCGTCCAGCCGACGATGTATCGGAGCCGTTTCTGGACGATGCGCCAGTACGCCGGATTCGCCACCGCGGAGGAGACCAACCGCCGCTTCCGCTACCTCCTGGAGCAGGGCCAGACCGGATTGTCGGTGGCCTTCGACCTGCCCACCCAGATGGGCTACGACTCGGACGCGCCGGAAGCGGACGGGGAGGTGGGGCGGGTCGGCGTCCCGATCACCAGCCTCGCCGACATGGCCGTGCTCGTCGACGGCCTGCCGCTCGGCCAGGTCAGCACCTCGATGACGATCAATGCGACGGCCCCGATCCTGCTCGCCCTCTACGTTGCCTCCGCAGAGGCCCAGGGCGTGCCGCGCGAGTCGATCTCGGGCACGACCCAGAACGACATCCTCAAGGAGTACATCGCCCGCGGGACCTATATCTTCCCGCCGCGGCCGTCGATGCGCCTGGTCACGGATGTCTTCGAGTTCTGCGCGACCGAGCTGCCAAAATGGAACACAATATCTATTTCGGGTTATCACATGCGCGAAGCGGGCGCGACCGCGGCCCAGGAGCTGGCCTTCACCCTGGCCGACGCGATCGCCTACGTCGAGGCGGCCGTCGCTCGCGGCCTCGACGTCGACGATTTCGCCGGGCGCCTCTCGTTCTTCTTCGCCGCCTGGTCGGAGCTGTTCGAAGAGGTCGCCAAGTTCCGGGTCGCCCGCCGGATGTGGGCCACGATCATGCGTGAACGCTTCGGCGCATTGAATCCGCGGTCGTGGGTCTGCCGTTTCCACGTCCAGACCGCCGGTTCGAGCCTGACCGCGCAATCGGTCGACAACAACGTCGTCCGCACCACGATCCAGGCACTCGCGGCCGTGCTGGGCGGCGCCCAGAGCCTCCACACCAACTCGCGCGACGAGGCCCTCGCGTTGCCGACCGAAGAGGCGGCCCGTCTGGCGCTTCGGACCCAGCAGATCCTGGCCTATGAGGCCGGGGTGACCGAGACGCCGGATCCGCTCGCCGGCTCGTACTACGTCGAGAGCCTGAGCAACGAGCTCGAGGCGGCGGCGTGGGCCTACCTCGACGAGATCGAGACGATGGGCGGGACACTGGCGGCGATCGAGGGCGGCTTCCAGCAGCGCCAGATCCAGGAGGCCGCCTACCGGGTCCAGCAGGCGATCGAGTCCGGCGCGCAGGTCGTCGTCGGCGTCAACCGCTTCCGCGACGATGAGGTTTCGACGCCGCCGCTCCAGCGGATCGACCCGGACGGCGAGCGCCGCCAGGTCGAGCGTGTCCGGCGGGTCCGAGCGGAGCGCTCGGCCGGTGTCTGGGCGGCCGCGATGGATCGCCTGGAGGCCGTCGCCCGAGGCGACGGCAACCTGATGCCGCCGATCCTCGAGGCGGTGCGCGCCTACGCGACGGTCGGCGAGATCAGCGATCGACTGCGGGTCGCCTGGGGCGAGCACCGCGAGCTCATCACGGTCTGACGCCGAGGGGAATCCGCCAATGGCGGTGCCACCGCCCGGCGCCATCCTCGGTCAGGAGGTCGATCGCCGAGACGTGGCGCGTGAACGGCAGGGATCGCTTGGCGGCAACGGCAATCGCATCCAGCGGCGCCTCGCCAGATTCGGCCAGGGTGAGGTGGGGGACGACCTCTAGGTACGCGCCGCCGTACGGCGGATAGTCGGGAAACTGCGCCACGATCGAGGCCGTGAGCCGGGCGAACGGGGCGGCCGGCTCGGGCCGCAGGTAGACGACGCCCGGGAATCGGCCCACGTCCGCGAAGCGAACCTCGAATGGCGCGATGCCACCGGCGATCTCGGCGAGCTCCCAGCGCACGTGCGGCTCCAGCTGGGCGACCGGCAGGAACGGGAAGAGAAGCGTGACGTGGGCCGGCACCCCACTGGCGGCAGCGACGTCATGGCGACGCCGGGCCCGCCCCAGCGCCCCGGGCAGGATGACTCTGACGACCACGCCGCTGATCGGCTCTGTTGTGGGCATGATCGAGAGGGTACGCTGCGCGGATGCCGCTACTGAGGCCCGAATCGCGCGTCCCGGAGGTCGTTCGACGGCTGGGCAAGGTCCACCACCTGGCGCTCATCGTGAGCTCGATCGACGACGCCCTCGGGCTCTGGCGCGACATGCTCGGACTGGAGCTCGAGACGATCATGGACATCGACTCCGACAGGGTACGGATCGCGTTCCTGACCGTCGGTGAGTCGAAGATCGAGCTGGTCGAGCCGACCGACGAGGCGACCGGGGTCGCCCGCTTCCTGGCGACGAAAGGGGAAGGCTTTCACCACGTCTGCTTCGAGGTGGCGAACCTGGCCGAGACGCTACTCAAGCTGGAGATCGGAGGGCTGGAGCTGATCGACACGGCCCCGCGCCGCGGGGCGGAAGGGCCGGTCGCGTTCATCCACCCGAGAGCCTGCCACGGCGTCCTGGTCGAGTTGATCGAGGCGCCGGGCGGCCCAGGCTGGGCGGCTCTGGGATACCTGACGTGACTACCGGAGCGACCAGGCGAAGAGCACGTCCGGGGCACGATCCGCCGCTCGGCAGAAGGCCACGAGCCGCCCCGTGAGATCGCGGATCCAGGGCTTCTCGTCGCTTGCCAGGCCGCCCAGCTCCTCCTCCACCAGGTCGATCCAGCGCGACGCGACGGCGCCGACCCGACTCTCCGGAATCCGGGCGACGGCCTTGATCCAGGTTGGGTCGACGCGCTCGATCGAGCCGGTCTCATCGTCCCGCGGTCCGTCGAGCTCGATCCGGGCATCCAGGAAGTCGCCCGGGCCGTCGCTGCCGACGACGCTCCGGGCGGCCTCCGCGAAGAGGTCGAGCCAGGTTGGGTCGAGCCCGCCCCCCAACGCGACGTGGGCCGGAAAGCGAGCGCGGTCGTCGAGCGCGCCCAGGTCGTTGGTGCCGATAGCGAGCAGGATCTCCCGCGCATCGCCGGCCACCAGATCCATCAAATGGGTCACGGTTCGCGGCTCACGAGCGCCTCGGCGTAGTCGAGCAGACCGAGGTCGCCCGGCGAGCGGCCGGCGGTCGTCAGCAGGGCGGCCGCCTCGGAACGATGCTGGGTGCCGTGATTCACCACGTGGGCCAGCAGCTGCCAGTAGGGCAGTCCGTCGTCGACGAGCTCCATCGACCCATCCTCGAGCGATGCCAGCCAGGCATCGAGAGCCGGCCATTCGTCCAGCCAGGCAACACGCAGCTCCTCGATCGTCGGAAGCGGTCCGCGCTCCGGCGTCGGCATCTCGGCGCTCCCGGACAGGCTGTGACGCCAGCGCTGGTGCGCCCCGAGCGCGTGGACCAGGATTCCCCCGAGTCCGCGCTCACCGATGACGTCCGGCGACGACCAGGTCTCGTCGTCGACGCCGACCGCCGTGTCGAGCACCCTCGCCGTCGCCCAACGGTCATAGCCGAACAGGAACTGGATGTCCGCGAGCCGCATGGCCTGCCCCTACCCGCGATAGCCCGCGTCGCGCAGGAGCGTGGGGAGCTCGAGCGGCGAGTCGGCGACCCGGAAGCCGGCCGCCTCGAGGGCGGCGACCTTGGAGGCCGCGGTGCCGGCGCCGCCCGAGATGATCGCGCCGGCATGACCCATCCGCTTGCCCTCGGGTGCCGTCCGCCCGGCAATGAACGCGACCTTGGGAATGTCGCGGAGATGCTCCGCGGCCCAGGCCGCGGCGGTTTCCTCGGCCGCCCCACCGATCTCGCCGATCAGGACGATCGCCTCGGTCCCCGTGTCCTCGGCGAAGAGTTGGAGGACGTCAAGGAAGGTCGTTCCGATGATCGGGTCGCCACCGATGCCGATGCATGTCGACTGACCGAGCCCGGCGTCGGTCATCGCCTGGACGGCCTCGTAGGTCAGGGTTCCCGAGCGGCTGACCACACCGACCCGACCCTCGCGGTGGATCGATCCCGGGATGATCCCGACCTTGGCCGAGCCGGGCGACGTCGCGCCCGGACAGTTGGGACCGATCAGCCGGGCACCGGCGCGCCGAACCACTTCCACGACGGGGACCATGTCTAATGCCGGAATCCCCTCGGTGATGCAGAAGATCGTGGCGATGCCGGCCGCCGCCGCTTCCATTACCGCGTCGGGGGCACCACCAGCCGGCACGAAGATGCACGACGTGTTCGCGCCGGTCTCTCGGACGGCCTCCGCGACAGTATCGAAGACGGGAACGAAGCCGTCTAACGCGGTCTGGCCGCCCTTGCCGGGCGTCACCCCGGCCACGACCGCCGTCCCGTAGTCGCGCATCTGTCGGCTGTGGAACTCGCCCTCGCGCCCGGTGATTCCCTGGACCACGAGTCGGGTCTCGGGTCCGACCAGGATGCTCACGCAGCCGCTCCCCCGGATGCCTTTACGGCCTTTTCCGCCGCTTCGTCCAGCGATGCCGCGGTCGTAAAGTGGGCCTCCTCGAGCAGGGCGGCGGCCTCCTCCGCGTTCGTGCCGACGATCCGGACGATCATCGGCACGTCGCGTTCCTGGACCGCCCGTGCCTCGATCAGGCCGCGGGCGACCTCATCGCCTCGGGTGATGCCGCCGAAGATGTTGACCAGGATCGCGTCGACCTTCGGATCGGCCAGGATGATCCGCATCGCCGCGGCGACTCGGTCCGCTCGCGCCCCGCCGCCGATGTCGAGGAAGTTGGCGGGTTCGCCGCCGGCTCGTTTGACCAGGTCCATCGTGGTCATGGCCAGGCCGGCGCCGTTGACCATGCAGCCGATCGTGCCGTCGAGCTTGATGAAGGTGAGTCCGGCCTCGCGTGCCTTGCGATCGGCCGGGTCCTCCTCGTCGGGATCGCGCAGCGCCTCCAGCTCGGGATGGCGCGGCAGGGCGGAGTCGTCGAGGGTGACCTTGGCGTCGAGGCAAACGAGCCGCTTCACCGGGGCGCCGGCCGCGTCGAGCTCGCGCACGATGGCCAGCGGGTTGATCTCGACGAGATCGGCGTCGTACGCGCGCATGGTCGCGACGAGGCCTTTAGCGATCGCCACGCCCGCCTTGAGATGGGCGCCAAGGCCCATCGCGAAGACGACCTGGCGGGCCTGGAAGTCAAGCAGCCCGAGCAGCGGATCGGCGTGGACGCGGACGATCGCGTCCGGGTTGGCCGCCGCGACCTGTTCGATCTCGACGCCGCCCTCCGCGGAGCCCATCAGGAGGATCCGCCCGTCGGCTCGGTCGAGCACGGCGGACATGTAGAGCTCCTTGACGATGTCGGCGGCCGCGGCCACGAGGATCTTGCGGACGGTGATGCCCTTGATGTCCATGCCGAGGATGGTGCTGGCGACGCGTTCCGCCGCGTCCGGGCTGGACGCGAGCTTCACGCCGCCGGCCTTGCCGCGCCCGCCCACGAGGACCTGAGCCTTGATGACGACCTGCTGGGCGCCGGCTGCGAAGAAGCGCTCGGCCGCCAGCCGGGCCTCCTCGACGTTGTGGGCGACCTCCCATCCGGGCACCGGCAGGCCCTGCGCGACGAGCAGGGACTTGGCGTCGGCTTCCTGGATCTTCACGGGCGGAGACAGCTCCAGCGTTCGGGGGGAAGCGGGATGCCGATGGTACCGCGTCGCGTCGCCCGCGGGACGATTTCGGAACGAAGCGCGACCCTCGCCTCGCCCGGCGAGGTGTGGCGGAACGCGGCTACAATCGGCCGTATGGCCCACCGTGTCACCCTGATCCCCGGCGACGGCATCGGACCGGAGCTGGCGGAGGCGACCTGCCGCGTGCTCGACGCCACCGGCGTCGACTTCGAGTGGGAGTCCGTGGAGGCCGGTGAGGCGGCGATCGAGCAGTACGGCACGCCGCTCCCGGACCACGTCCTCGAATCCGTCAAGCGCAACAAGGTCGCCCTCAAGGGGCCGATCACCACCCCGGTTGGTTCGGGCTTCCGGAGCGTCAACGTGTCGCTCCGACAGGCCCTGGACCTCTACGCGAACCTGCGGCCGGCTCGCTCGATGAAGGGCCTCGAGACCCGCTACGAGAACGTCGATCTCATCATCGTCCGCGAGAACACCGAGGACCTCTACGCCGGTATCGAGCACATGGTCGGCCGCGATGCCGCCGAGAGCATCAAGATCATCACCCGCTATGCGTCGGAGCGGATTGCCCGGTTCGCCTTCGACTACGCGGTCGCCAACGGTCGGCGCAAGGTCACGGCCGTCCACAAGGCCAACATCATGAAGCTGTCGGACGGTCTCTTCCTAGAGAGCTGCCGGACGGTCGCCGCGGACTACGACGGCCGGATCGAGTTCGAGGACCGCATCGTCGACAACATGTGCATGCAGCTCGTCCAGAAGCCGGAGCTGTATGACGTCCTGGTGCTGCCGAACCTGTACGGCGACATCGTGAGCGACCTGGCGGCCGGGCTGGTCGGGGGCCTCGGCGTCGCACCGGGCGCGAACATCGGCACGGAGGCCGCCGTCTTCGAGCCCGTTCATGGATCCGCCCCCAAGTACGCCGGGCTGGACAAGGCGAACCCGACCGCGATGATCCTGTCCGGGGCGCTCATGCTCCGCCACCTGGGCTACCCGGACGAGGCGACCCGCCTCGAGATGGCCGTCCGCGACGTCATCGCGGAGGCGACGACGATCACCTACGACCTCGGCGGGACGGCCGGAACGGCGGCCTTCGCGGACGCCATCATCGACCGCCTGACCGCGGCGCCGGCGGTCCGATGACCGGGATACCAGCCAGCCTCGGTCTTCCCCGCAAGCCGCCCGGGACCGCTCGCCAGGGCCTGGGCGCCACCGGCCGCCTCGACGACTGGGCGCTCGCCCCGGCCGTCCAGGCCATCCTCTTCACGGTCTGCGCGACCTACCTGTTCGTCAGCGGCATCCTGTTCACCCCCTTGCTCGGAACGCCGTACGAGGTCGATGGCTACTTGTCGCCGCTCTTCTCGCCGCTGTTCAGGCCCGACTGGCTGCCGACCTGGATCAGCCCGGGCCTGTTCATCCTGTGGGTCCCGCTCGGATTCCGGGCGACTTGCTACTACTACCGGAAGGCCTACTACCGGTTCTACTTCGCGGATCCACCGGGCTGTGCTGTCGGCGAGCCCTCGCTTCACAAGCGCTATGCGATGGAGACCCGGTTCCCGTTCATCCTGCAGAACCTCCATCGCCTCTTTCTCTACCTGGCATTCATTCCACTCTTCTTCCTGTGGATCGATGCCGGCGTGTCGGTGGTCCACGACGGCCAGGTGCGACTCGGTCTCGGGGGCGCGATCCTGTTCGTCAACGCGTTCCTGCTGACGGGCTACTCGTTGTCCTGCCATTCACTCCGCCATATCGTCGGCGGGCAACTCGACTGCTTCTCGTGCTCGCGTCGAACCAGGGTCCGTTACACCCTCTGGCAGCGATTGACCTCGCTGAATCTCCACCACATGGCGTGGGCCTGGGCGAGCCTGATCGTCGTCACGCTCGCCGACGTCTACATACGGCTCCTCGCGATCGGTGCCATCGCTGATCCTGCGATCCGCTTCTAGGCTCCCGAATCAAGATGCCCGATCTGACCAACCTCGAGACCCACGCCCACGACGTCCTCGTGATCGGCGCCGGCGGCGCCGGCCTGCGCGCCGCGATCGAGGCGAAAGCCTTCGGTGCCGACGTCGGTCTCGTCTGCAAGTCGCTCCTCGGCAAGGCCCACACGGTGATGGCCGAGGGCGGCGTGGCTGCCGCCCTGGGCCACGTCGCGCCGGAGGACACCTGGCAGGTCCACTTCCGCGACACGATGGTCGGCGGCAAGTACCTCGGCAACCCGCGGATGGCCGAGCTCCACGCCAAGGAGGCGCCGGACCGGGTCCGCGAGCTCGAGGCCTGGGGCGCGGTGTTCGATCGGACGCCCGACGGGCGGATCCTCCAACGGCCCTTCGGGGGCCACTCCTATTCGCGCCTGGCCCACGTCGGCGACCGGACCGGCCTCGAGATGATCCGGACCCTCCAGGACCGGGCGGTGGCGCTCGGCATCCAGGTCTACATGGAATGCACGATCACCCAGCTGATCAGCGGCGCGGATGGCGTTCGCGGAGGGTTCGGCTATTGGCGGACGACGGGGCGGCCCGTCGCGTTCGCCGCCAAAGCGATCGTGCTGGCCACCGGCGGGACCGGCCGGGCCTACGAGGTCACCTCGAATTCGTGGGAATACAGCGGCGACGGTCAGGCCTTGGCCTACGAGGCGGGCGCCGAGCTGATCGACATGGAGTTCGTCCAGTTCCACCCGACCGGCATGGTCTGGCCTCCGGGTGTCCGTGGGCTCCTCGTTACCGAAGCGGTTCGCGGCGAGGGCGGCATCCTGCGCAACGCCAAAGGCGAACGCTTCATGTGGAAATACCTGCCAGACGAGCGCCGGGCTGAATACGCGGAGACCGACGAAGAGGCCGCGCGCTGGGTGACCGCCCTCTCGCAGGGTCACGAGACGGACGCCCGCCGTCCACCCGAGCTGTCGACCCGCGACAACGTCGCCCGGGCCATCTACACCGAGGTGAAGGAGGGGCGAGGCACGCAACACGGTGGGGTCTTCCTCGATATCAGCTACCTGCCGGCCGAGACGGTCCGGCGGAAGCTGCCATCGATGTACGAGCAGTTCAAGGAGCTGGCCGACGTCGACATCACCCGTGGCCCGATGGAGGTCGGCCCGACCACCCATTACGCCATGGGCGGCATCCGCGTCGGCGCCGAGACTGGCGCGACGACCGTCCCGGGCCTCTTCGCCGCGGGCGAGGTCGCGGCCGGGTTGCACGGGGCGAATCGCCTGGGTGGCAACTCCCTGTCCGACCTGCTCGTGTTCGGGGCCCGAGCCGGCGCCGCAGCCGCGCGCCAAGCGTCGAGCAAGGATGCGCAGCCGTATCTCGATCCCGTTCAGCTCCAGGGCGCGAACGGGGCGCTGGCAGCGCCGCTCGAGCGTCCCGAGGGCGAGGATCCCTACGCCATCCAGCGCGACCTGCAGGAGATGATGCAGCGCCTGGTCGGGATCTTCCGGGTCGAGGCCGACCTCGACGAGGCGATTCGCCAGCTGGCCGAGCTGCGCAGGCGCTGGCAGGTCGTCAAGGCGACCGGTGGTCGAGCCTACAATCCAGGCTGGAACCTGGTCTTCGAGCTCGGCAACTCGCTGACCGTGTCCGAGGCGATCGCCCGAAGCGCGCGCCAGCGCACCGAGAGCCGCGGCGCGCACAGCCGCCTCGATTACCCGGCCAGCGACGACGCGACCTGGAACGGCCTCAACAGCGTGGTTACCAGGGCCGCCGACGGCACGATGTCGGTCAGCGCAACGCCGCTCCCACAGATGTCGGACGAGCTGCGCAGCCTGCTCGGCGGCGAGCATTAGGACGGAGTGAGCGATGCCCGACGCGCACCTCAGGGTCTTCCGCGGCGACTCCTCGACCGAAGGCCGCTTCGAAGAATTCGACGTCCCCGTCGAAGAGGGAATGGTCGTGCTCGACGCGCTGCACTGGATCCAGGGTCACGCGGCCCCGGACCTGGCTGTGCGCTGGAATTGCAAGGCCGCCAAGTGCGGGTCGTGCAGCGCCGAGGTCGATGGCCGGCCGCACCTGATGTGCAAGACGCGGCTCTCCGACTTCGACCTGGAGCAAACGATCACCGTCGAGCCGATGCGCGCCTTCCCGCTCATCCGGGACCTCGTCACGGACGTCTCGTGGAACTACGAGGTTAACAAGACGATCCAGCCGTTCACGCCGCCCACCGACGTCCCGCAGGAGGACTGGCGTTGGCAGCAGGAGGACATCGAGCGGGTCCAGGAATACCGCAAGTGCATCGAGTGCTTCCTGTGCCAGGACGTCTGCCACGTGCTGCGCAACCACGAGACGGAGCGCCCATTCATGGGCCCGCGCTACCTGGTTCGGGCGGCCGGCCTCGAGATGCACCCGATCGATCAGGCCGACCGGCGGGAATACCTCAAGGACAGCGGCGGGATCGGCTTCTGCAACATCACCAAATGCTGCACCGAGGTCTGCCCGGAGCACATCAAGATCACCGACAACGCGATCATCCCGCTCAAGGAACGGGTCGCCGACGCCTACTACGATCCGATCGGGTGGGCCTGGCGCAAGCTGCGCGGTGGCGACGCCGAATCCGGCGCGAGGGCGGAGCTGCCGGTGCTCCAGGGAAACCCGCCGCAGACCGACGAGGCTCCGGATTGACCTTCCCGGCTCGATCGTGAGCTCGGGTTTCCTCATTCGAACCGATGGCGCGGCGCGCGGCAATCCCGGACCGGCGTCCCTTGGGGCCGCGCTGTACAACCTCGCCCGGCCAGACGCCCGCGACCACCGAGCGCAACCTGACGCCTCCATCTCCGAGTACCTCGGGGTTCAGACCAACAACGTCGCGGAGTACACCGGGACCCTGCGAGCGCTTGAGCTGGCGCGCGAGCTTGGCGCCCGCGAGACCGACTTGTTGCTCGACTCCAAGCTGATCGTCGAGCAGCTGGCCGGTCGCTGGCGGGTCAAGGACGCCAAGCTGATCCCCCTCTGGGCGGCCTGCCGGCAGATCCTGGGTGGGTTCGATCGCTGGAGCGCCACCCACGTGCCACGCGCCCAGAACTCGGTCGCCGACGCGCTGGCCAACGAGGCGATCGATCGAGCCCAGGCCGGCGGGCCCGCCTCGGTTGTGGTGCGGCCGGGATGAACACCGTTCGCACACTCGGATATCACGGGCTGGCCGCGCTCGCGATCCTGGCACACGTGATTCTGGTCGGGCTCTCGTCGCTCCTGCTTCTGGTGCTGACGTCGCCACCCGGAGCCGAGATACCGGCGCTCGCGCTGAAGGGTGTCGTCATCGTCTCGTGGCTCGGCCTTGGGTGGCTGGGGCTCCTCGCCTGGACCAGGCGCAGCCGGCTCGTGGTGGTGGTGCCGATCGCCTCGTTCGCGATCGTATGGGTAGTCGGTTCGATCGGTAATGAGTTGGTCCATTGGTCCCTCATCTACTTGAGTCCCTAGCGTTGGTGTAACAGCGCGATGGCCGAGTATTGAAGCGGCCACGTCCGCCATCGATAGACAGGCGTAGAATCAGGCGTCAGCGAGGCGGTCGGATGGTCGCGCGCCGGGATCGGGGCAACCCGGTGGCCGGTGTGAGGAAAGTCCGAGCTCCCCAGCGCAGGGTGGCGGGTAACGCCCGCCCGCCGCAAGGCGAGGACCAGTGCCACAGTGACGATGCCGATTGCCGGCGCAAGCCGGCGTTCGGAGTGAAACGGGCAAACTCCACCCGGAGCAAGGCCAAATAGGAGGGCGAAACTCGCGGACGGGCGACCGTCGGCGGGGGAGAGGTGCGCTGCCCAGCCCTCGGGTCGGCCGCATGAGCCGTCGGGTGACCGGCGGCCCCAGATGGATGGCCATCACCGTTCTGCCGCGAGGCCGAGCGGGACAGAACTCGGCTTACAGATCGCCTCGCTGGCGCTCTGTGTTCCGAACCCTGATCGGCGATCGGTCCGCGATCAGTCCTCGTCCGGCCGGAAGATGTGCGGGGCCGAGCAGGAATTGCAGATGGGCGACGCGGCTTCGAGGTCCCCGAGCGGGATCGGCACCTTGCGGTCCGGGTAGAGGCATTCCACATCGTAGACCCGCTCGTCGCCGACCTCGACGTTGATCAACCGACGGAACGTGCAGCGCTTGATGCGGTGCGGCGCCAGGTGGAAGGCGTCAGGTTGCGGCGGGATCACCGGGAGCGGGAGCGCCATCTAGCTGGTCGTGAGCCTCTTGCCTGTGGTCGATCGGGGATGGTCCGGTCGACTCGGGGCCGGAGCCTAGCATCGCCTCCCAGGCCACGGCAACACGCGAAAGGTACTAGACTCCGCGCCGTTCCACTCATGGGCAGCAGGAGAGCGCATGCGGGGAGAACCGGCCGCCGCTCTGCCGACGCCCGATCTCGGGGGCCACATGGACATCGCCAGCGCCGAGCCCCGGATGTGCCCGTTTCTTCGCGCCGTCGACGATGACGGCTCGCTGGGAGACCCGATCCGCTGGCCTGATCAGGCCAATCGCTGCACCGCCCTCGGCGACGCGGCCCCGCAGTCGGCGCGCCAGCAGGAGCACGCCTGCCTCGCGAGTGCTCACGTCAACTGCCCCCGGTTCGTCCGTGGGGCCCTCGACATGGTCGAGCCGACGCCGGCCGCGGCGGGCGCGCGACTCCAGCTGACGCCCGCCATCGTCGGGGCGTTGCTGGTACTGGCCGCCTCCTTTGCCCTGTCTGTCGGCTTCGTCGTCGCGAATGGCGGGATGGACCTGCCAGCGGCGGCCAGCGGGAGCCAGCAAGCCGCCCTCGGATCGGCCGCCCCGAGTCCGGGCGCGTCGTCGGAGTCGCCGGCCGGGACGAGCGTGGCGCCGTCGGCGTCGACTGAACCGTCGGCCGGGACGGCTCCGAGCGCTGAACCGTCGCTCGCCGTCACCCCGTCCCCGAGCCCGACCGCGACGCCGACCCCTGCCTCGACGGCGCGCCCAGGCTCCGACCGCTATGCGTTGCTCAAGGCCTGCCCGGACGCGCCGGATTGCTGGATCTACGTCGTCCGGAGCGGGGACAACCTGGTCAGCATCGCGCGCTACTTCGGGGTTTCGTTCGAGGTCGTCGGCGAGCTCAACCCGCGGACGAAAACGACCGAGCTGGTGGCCGGCCAGGAGCTGCGCCTCCCGCCGCCGACACGGTAAGACAGCGCCGAGCAAAAGCGGCCGAGCGCCCTTGACCTGACCACTTCGCCGGCTATCGTGGCCGCAGGACACCCCATGAATCCGCCGCAACCCGTGACCTCCTCTCGGATCGCCCGGCCGAAGCTCGTCGCAACCTGGTTGCTGGCGGCTGGGCTTGGCGGCGGCCTCGGGCTCGCGACGGCCTTGATCGGCGGGGCTCGCCTGGGCTATCTCGCGATGCTGGCCATGGTCCTGGGTCTGCCGTTCATCGCCCGGACTCGGTTGCGACGACTTGGGGTGTCGGGACTGCTGTTGGGTTTCGCCGGCGTGCTGGGCATTGGGCTTCCTGACGGCCCACAGGACTGCTCCACCAACGCCTTGATGTTCGCTTGCGTGCCGACAGCAGGGGTCGCCTGGGCCGTGGTTACCGGGGTGGCCCTCGTGGAAGCCCTGGTGTCGCTGCTCTGGGCTGCGCGCGATGGTGTCGGCCCTTCGCTCGTGTCGGCGTCTGCGCGCGATCGGAATCGCCGACTCCGCTCCGGTCGTGCCCTCATCGGCGAGCTCGAGCGGACGCTCGGCATCGGCGTGATGATCCAATCCATCGACAAGCGGCCGCCGGTCACGATCAACGCGCTCCTGATGTTCGGACGGCAGGGTCGGGAGGTGACGGCCTCAGGTCCATCTGAAGCCGAGGCCTGGCAGGAACTCGCTGAGATCGCGATGGCCTGGCGGAAGGCCAACGACAAGCAGGTGTCCCTGTGGTGGGGTGGCGGCAGCGTCTAGCGTCTCCGATGCCGGAGGCTCAGACGCGACTGTCAGGCGACGCCAGGAACTGAGCAGGCCGGCACGGCACCCCTCCTGATCCCGACGCGACAGGCAGGCAACAACTAGTCCCGAAGGAGCGGCGGGAAGTCTCCTCGGTTCCCAGACGCGCTTGACAGTCGCGGCCGCGCCGTACTGCCGCCGGCGCAGGGGCGCTTGGTCTCGACCCCGTGTCCCTTGTGTGCGAAATCGTCCTTGACGGGCCGGTTCGGCGCGCTAGAATGCAGCGAAGTGGCACAGAGTGGTGAGAAGTGGGGAAACCAACCCCACTCACGGACCCGGCCACATCACGCAGGGGTAGACCCGACGGTGTTCACCGGCGAGTACCGGCACACGGTGGACGACAAGGGACGGATGGCCGTCCCTGTGAAGTTCCGTGCCCGACTCGACCCAGGTTCGATGGTCTCCGCTTGGCTCGACAACTGTCTGGCCATCCACACGAAGGCCAGCTGGGACGCGCTGTCCGCGAAGATCGAGGCCCTGCCGCTCACGGATCCAACCGCCCGCCTCTTCCAGCGGTTGATCTTCTCCCGCGCCATCGAGGCCGAGATGGATCGCCAGGGGCGAATCCTGCTGCCTGCATATCTACGCGAGTTGGTCGGTCTCGGCGGCGACGCCGTGGTCGTCGGCTCGCGCGATCACGCGGAGATCTGGGCGCCCGACCGGTGGGACGACTACCGACGGGCGCTCGACGACCCGCAGGAGCTGGCCAGAGCCTTCGAGGGGCTCGGGATCTAGCTCCCACCACATGCGCTTCCAGGATCCGCTCGGGATCCGATTCGTTCTGGATGGAGGAGAGATGCACGAAGGGCACCTGCCGGTGCTGGTGGATGAGGTCATTTCGATGCTCGCGCCCGCGCCCGGCAGCCTTCACATCGACGCCACCCTGGGCGGCGGTGGGCACACCGAGCGGATCCTGGAGGCGACCAATCCCGACGGCCGCCTCCTTGGGCTCGATGCCGATCCGGCCGCACTCGCGCGCGTCGAGGCGCGCCTGCGTGCTCGCTTCGGCGGTCGGCTCGTCCTCCGTCAGGCGAACTTCCGTGAGCTCGCGACGGTCGCGCCAGCAGCCGACTTCGGTGCCGTCGACGGCTGCCTGTTCGACCTGGGACTCTCCAGCTATCAGCTAGCAGACCGGGAGCGCGGGTTTGGCTTCCGGGCCGGCGGTCCGCTCGACATGCGCTTCGATCCGAGCCGCGGTGTCCCGGCGGCGGAGCTCCTGGCCACGCTCGACGCCAACGAGCTGACCGCGCTCTTCCGGCGCTACGGCGAGGAGCCGAAGGCCGCGCGGATCGCCCGTGCGATCGTCGATTCCCGACGGGTCGCGCCGATCGGCAGCGCTGAGGAGCTGGCTGCGCTGATCGAGCGAGTCCTGCCCCCGAACCCGCGCCAGCCGCGCCGGACCCACCCGGCGACGCGCGTCTTCCAGGCGCTGCGGATCGCGGTCAACGAGGAGCTCGAAGCCCTCGAAGCCGGCCTTCATGCGGCCCTGGACCTGCTTCGGCCGGGTGGACGGCTCGTCGTCCTCAGCTACCACTCGCTCGAGGATCGAATCGTCAAGCGGTTCATCCAGTCGGAACGACGCGGCTGCGTCTGCCCACCGGAGGTGCCGGTCTGCGTGTGCGGGCGGAACCCGCGTCTGCGCCTGATCACCCGTCCGTCGTTGACGCCGACGGCCGCGGAGATCAGCGCCAACCCACGAGCTCGAAGCGCCCGATTGCGGGCGGCCGAGCGACTAGCTGCCTAGGCCCAATCGTTAGGCAATCGCGTTCGGAAGGAGGAGGAGCCCCCAATGAGCAAGCGTCACCAGTCCAGTCGCCGCAAGACCTACGGGCGCCGCCAGCACGAGGTGCGCGAGCGCCACGACCGCGGGCAGCACAGCGAATCGTTCGAGTTCGACCTTGGTGACTGGGGTTCGACCGCGCAGGCGGATCCATTCGCATTCCTTGATCCCCGCGCGCCGCGCATCCGGTTCGCGCTGGGCGACTGAACGATGGCCGTCTACGAGGGAGCCCGACCGCGGACCATCGCGCTGCCGCGCCGTCCAGGGATCGCCGAGGGTCCGACACTCGGTCGCCGGCGCGTGCGCGGCGCGTTTCGGGCCGGCCAGCGGACCGATCGGCTCGGCCTGATCCTCGGCTCCATCGTGGTTGCCTTCATGCTTGCGTTCTTCTCGCTGGCTCAGCAGGTCCGCGTCTCCGCGACCGGGCTCGACATCGGCCGCCTGTCGCTCGAGCGCCAGCGCCTCGATGCCCGCGCGGACGACGTGCGATCCGATCTCGACCGGCTGGGCCGGGAGCCCGCGATCCGGAAGATGGCCATCGACGACGGGCTGGGCCAGCTCGCTGAACCCATCGTCCTGCCGGCCCGCTAGGCGATCGACCCAAACGAAATGCCGGGCCGGACCGATTCACGCATCCGCCTGCTCGCCCTGCTCGTCGTCTTCCTGGTGGGCTCGCTGGCGCTGACCGCGCGGTCGGCTTACTGGCAGGTGCTGGAGCACGACCGGCTGGTGGCCGCCGCGGCCGACCAGACCACGGTCCGGCTCGAAACGGCCAGCCAGCGCGGCGACGTCTACGATCGGAGTGGGACGGTCATCCTGGCCACGACCGTCCAGCGCGAGCGTCTGGTCGCGGCGCCCAACCAGCTCTCGCCGGACGAGCGGCGCGCGACGGTGGCTGAGCTCGCCCGGCTCCTCGAGCTTGACGAGGCGGCGACCCTCGACCTGCGCGAGAAGCTCGCTTCCTCGAGCCGCTACCTGGTCATTCGCCACGGACTGGAACGCACGATGGCCGACCGGATTCGTGCCGGGCTGGCCAATGGGCGGCTGTTCGCCCTGTCGCTCGAGCCCGAGCCCGAACGGGTCTATCCACAGGGCGGCGGCGGGAAGGACACGACCCTGGCGGCCCATTTGCTCGGGTTCGTCAATCGCGACGGCGTCGGCCAGTATGGGGTGGAGCAGGCGTACCAGGATGCCCTCGGCGGGTCGCCGCGAATCGTTGTCGCGGATCGGGACGCGACGGGCCGGCCAGTTCTCGAGCGAGCGACCGTCGCCCAGCCCGGAGTTCCCGGCACGGATCTGCGACTGACCATCGATGCGGGCTTGCAGCTGCGCGTGGAGCAGGAGCTGCTGGCCGCCTGGATCGCCGACAAGGCCAAGCGCGTGTCGGCGGTGGTGCTCGATCCCTACAGCGGGGAGATCTACGCCGAGGCGACGTACCCGTCGTACGACGCGAACGACTACAAGGCCATCGCCGCGACCGATCCGTCGCGCTTCATCGATCCGGTCGTCTCGAGCGTCTATGAGCCAGGTTCGGTGTTCAAGATGATGACCGCCACCGCGGCCCTGGAGCTCCGCACGGTCACGCCGTCGACCCGAATCAAGGACGTCGGGACGCTCCGGTTGGACGGCGGCCGGACCAAGATCGACGACGCCGACCGCAAGGGGATGGGCTGGATGACGTTCCAGGACGGCATCGCCTATTCACGCAACGTGGTGGCGGCCAAGGTGGCGCTCGGCCTGGGTGACTCGCTCCGCGAATCCTCCGCGGCGCTCTACGACATGTGGCTGCGCCTCGGATACGGCGAGCCGACCGGGATCGACGTGGCCGGCGAGGTCCGCGGAATCGTCCGCGACCCGGGACTGACCCCGTGGCGCGAGATCGACCTCGCCAACGGCGCCTTCGGCCAGGGCGTCGCGGTGACGCCGATCCAGCTGGCGACGGCCTTCGCGGCGCTGGCCAATGGCGGAACCCTCGTCGAGCCGCACGTCGTCCAGGGTGTCGGCGACCAGGACGTGGCCGTGGCCGCGGGCACGAAGGTCGTCGACGCGGGGCTGTCGCGGACGCTGGTCAAGCTGATGCGTCACGTCGTGACGGAGGTGCCGTTCTACCGCGACCGCACGCTGGTTCCCGGCTACGACGTCGGCGGCAAGACGGGCACAGGGCAGATCTGGGACCCGAAGGCCAACAAGGGTCGCGGTGCCTGGAAGCGCAACTTGTTCAACTACTCGTTCGTCGGCTTTATCGGCCGGCAGACCGGGATCCCGGATCTTGTCGTCGCCATCCAGATCGAGGAGGGAACGCCGACGGTCGCGCGGGTCGGACACCTGGAGATGCCGGTCATGTCGTTCGAGCTCTTCCGGCGGATCGCGACCGACGGAATCACGACGCCGGACCTCCTGACCGACCGTCCGACGGCACCGGCCCTGACGGCCGACCGGTGACATCGGCCTGTGCGACACTGGCGCCCGTGACCGATCTCGATCCGTCGAGCGTGGTGCCGGGGGATCCGTCGGCGCCCGTTCTGACCGGCGACGACCTGGCCCGCTTGACCGGCGGCCGGCTCCTCGCCCGATCCGGCCGGCCGATCCGCGGAGCTGCCGTCGACTCACGGCTCGTCGAGCCGGGACAGGTCTTCGTGGCGCTTCCCGGGGAGCGGGCCGATGGCCACACGTTCGTCGCCGACGCGCTGGCCCGTGGCGCAGCGGCGCTCATCGTCACCCGACCGGTCGCCGATCCGGCCGCCCTCGGCGACGTGACCATCGTGCGGGTCGTCGACGGGGTCGCCGCGCTCGGAGCGCTGGCGGCCGGGTGGCGGCAGCGATTCGAGCTGCTCGTGGTCGGGGTCACCGGGAGCATCGCCAAGACGTCCGTCAAGGAAGCCGTCGCGTCCGTCCTGGCCCAGCGGTTCCGGACCCTGCGCAACGAGGGCAACCAGAACAACGAGATCGGGCTGCCGCTGACCGTCATGCGGATCGGTCCCGAGCACCAGGCGGCCGTGCTGGAGATGGGCATGTACGTGGGCGGCGAGATCGCCGAACTCGCCCGGATCGCGCGCCCCAGGATCGGGGTCGTCACCGCCGTCCAGCCGGTTCATCTCGCCCGGATCGGCTCGCTCGAGGCGATCGAGGCGGCCAAGGGCGAACTGCTCGAGGCGCTGCCTCGCGACGGCACGGCGGTGCTGAACGCCGATGACCGGATCGTGCGCCGGATGGGCAGGCGGACCGGGGCGCGAACGCTGACCTACGGCTTCGACGAGACCGCCGACGTCACCGCCGAGGGCGTCGAGTCGGCCGGGCTCGATGGCATGCGCTTCGTCCTGCGCGCCGCCGGCGCGCGGCAGACCGTGGCGATCCCGACGCTCGGGCGCCTCTCCGTCCACAATGCCCTGGCAGCGGCCGCCGTCGGACGCGCCGCCGGGCTCTCGCTCGAAGAGATCGCGGCCGGACTGGCCGCTGGCTGGTCCGCGCCGCACCGAGCGCAGGTCGTGCGCGCCGGGGGTATCACCCTGGTCGACGATTCCTACAACGCCTCGCCGCGTTCCGTGGTCGCCGCCCTGGACCTGCTGGCCGGGCTGCCCGGTCGACGCGGCGCGATCCTCGGGGAGATGCTGGAGCTGGGCGAGGCGAGCGAGGACGGCCACCGGACCGTCGGGGAGGCGGCCGCGCGGACCGTGGACTGGTTGGTCGTGGTGGGTCGCGCTGCCGCACCCATTGCCGAGGGCGCCCTGGACGCGGGCATGGACCCGGGGCGCATTGCCACGGCCCCGGACGTGGAGGCGGTCCTGGCGACGCTGCCGTCGCGGCTCCACGCGGGCGACGTCGTCCTGGTCAAGGCCTCGAGGGGAATCGGCCTCGATCGGCTGGTCGACGGTCTCCGGGATGAACTTGGCAGAGGCTCCGCTGGCCGGGGCGCCCGTCGATGAACGTCGAGCCGATCCAGGGGCTGCTGCTGGCCTTTGCGATCGTGGTCATCCTGATGGCGCCGTACATCCGCCTGCTCCACGCCCTCGGGTTCGTAAAGCGGATCCGACAGGAGGGGCCGGAGAGCCACTATCTGAAGGAAGGGACGCCGACCATGGGCGGGCTGCTCATCGTCGGGGTGGTCCTGGCGATCTACTTCTTCCTGCGCGAGGCGGACGCGGCTACCTTCGCGCCGCTGGCGGCACTGGCCGGCGTCGGCATCCTGGGCGCCTTCGACGACTACCTGAATGCCCGGACCGGGGAGGGGATCAGGGCCCGCTGGAAGCTGCTCTGGCTGACGGCGGTGGCGATCGTCGCCGCCTGGCAGATCCAGCAGACCTATGACATCACCGCCATCGCCGTGCCGTTCGTCGGTCCCGTCCTGGTCGATCCGCGGGTCTACGTTGTGTTCGCCGCCTTCGCCATCGTCGCAACCGCGAACGGGGTCAACATCACCGACGGCCTCGATGGCCTGTCCGGCGGAACGGTCGCCATCGCTTTCGTCGCGTTCCTGTTGATTGCCCTGCTCAACGAGCCGGCCCAGCCGAACCTGGCCCTGCTGTGCGCGCTGATCATCGGGGCCCTGCTCGGCTTCCTGTGGTTCAACGTCCACCCGGCCCAGATCTTCATCGGCGATTCCGGGGCGCTGTCCCTCGGGGCGACGCTCGCCGTGACCGCGCTGATCACCGGCCAGATCCTGGTCCTGCCCCTGATCGGGATCATCTTCGTGATCGAAACCGTCTCGGTGATCCTGCAGGTCGGCTGGTTCAAGGTGAGCGGCGGCCAACGGCTCTTCCGGATGAGCCCGATCCACCACCACTTCGAGCTCAGTGGCTGGGACGAGGAGAAGATCACGATCCGCTTCTGGATCCTCGGGATCCTGGCCGCGCTGCTCGGGGTCACGCTCTTCCTCGCCTCGCTGGATCGGCTCCGGTGACGGCCGTGACGACCTCCGCCCGCCCGATCGATCCCGACGCCCTCAGCCTCGAGTCGATCCGGGCCGGTGCCCTGCGCGACCGGCCGGTCACAGTCCTCGGCCTGGCCCGTAGCGGCCTCGCGCTGGCGCGTTTCCTGGCCGATGCCGGCGCGCGCGTGACCGTGTACGACGGGCGCGAGGCGGACGAGCTACGTGAGGCCATCGAGGCGCTCGGGAATCGGCCCGTGACCCTGGCCCTCGGCCCGACGGTCGATCCCGCGGCGACCTGGGCCAGCGCCGAGCTCGTGGCGACCTCGCCGTCGATCACGCCCGACTACCCGACAACCGAGCCGCGCCTGCGGGCGGCCCTGCGGGCGCTGGTCGATGCCCGGGCGGGCGGCAACCCAACTGCACCGTCCCTGGTCTCGGAGGCCGACCTGTTCCTCCGCCTCTGCCCGGCGCCGACGATCGGCGTGACCGGCACGAAGGGCAAGACCACGACGGCGTCGCTCATCACCGCACTGCTGGCCACCGACCCGAGTCACCCGGTCGTCCTGGGCGGCAATATCGGGATCCCGATCATCGAGCGGCTGCCGGAGTTGACGCCTGCCCACCGCGTCGTCGACGAACTGTCCGAGCTGCAGCTCCCGACCCTGTCGCGCGGCACCACCGTGGCCGTCTACACGAACGTGACCGTCGACCATCTCGATCGGCATGGGAGCGTCGAGGCGTATCGGCGGGTCAAGCGCCGGCTGGCCGAGCTCGTCGACCCGGAGGGGGCGCTCGTTCTCAACGCGGAGGATCCGGTCGTCGCCACGTATGCCGATCTGGGCGTGGCGCTGTCCGTGCGCTACCGGCGCGAGCCACCCGAGCCCGGCGGCGTCGGCGTCGTCGATGGCTGGATCGTGGCGGCCGGCGTCGAGCGTCTGCCACTGGCCGGCGCCGGCCTTGCCGCGACCGGGCCGGGCGGGCGGATCATGCCGGTCGCAGAGCTGGCGATCCCG
>JAUSJS010000140.1 GCA_030647575.1 Candidatus Limnocylindrales bacterium
AGGCCGGCGCGCTGGATAGAGGTCAGCGCCGTCGAGGCCAGGGTTCGGGTGGCGAACCGATAGGTTTCCTTGCCCTCCATCCGAATGAAATGCTCGCCGCGGGCGATCGTCTCGGCCGAGGGCGGGCTCTTGGCGCCGCCGGCCGGCAACCAGATCATGTAGGCGCCCTGCGGTTCGGTCGTCATCTCGATGCCCAGGCCGCCGCCGGGTTCCTCCGATGCGGACAGGACGACCGCGCCCGCGCCATCGCCGAACAGGATGCAGGTGTTGCGATCGGTGTAGTCCAGGAAGCGGGTGAGCAGCTCGGCGCCGATGACCAGGACATGGGTTGCCATCCCGCTCGTGATGTAGGCGTGCGCCGTCGCATAGGCGTACACGAACCCCGAACAGGCCGCCGAGACGTCCATCGCCACGGCCTTCGTGTTGCCGATCGCCTCCTTGACCAGGGCCGCGGTCGACGGCATCCAGTAGTCCGGGGTGAGCGTGGCAAGCAGGATCAGGTCGATCTCGTCGGGTTCGATGCCGGCCGTCCGGATCGCGCGCATGCCGGCGACGGCGGCCATCGAGGCGGTCGTCTCATGGGCGGCGGCGACGCGGCGCTCGCGAATCCCGGTGCGCGACACGATCCACTCGTCGGAGGTATCGACCATCCGCTCGAGATCGTGATTGGTCAGGACCTGTGACGGTGCATAGCGGCCCCACCCAGTGACGTGGGCGTGACGGACGGGCGTGTTCACAGTGGCTCCACCTCGATGAGTGGTTGCTTCGCCTTGACCAGCGCGCCGCTTTCGGGCACCACCCGACCGACCCGCCCGGCAAGGTCCGACTTGATCTCGTTGAACAGCTTCATCGCCTCGATCAGGCCGATGACCTGGCCGACGGCCACCTCGCCGCCCACCTGAACGTACGGCGCGGTGCCGGGTGCCGGCGAGGCGTAGAAGATGCCGGTTAGCGGCGCCTTGATCGAGGGCACCGCCGGGGCGACCGGCTCGCGCCCGGCGGCCGCCGGCTCGCCCGTCGTTGCCGTCGTGTCCGGCTGCACGCCCGACGGCGGCGCGGCGCCCGGGTTGACCTCGGGGAGCGCCATCGCCTTGCGCAGGACCAGGCCTGTCCCGCCCGACTCGACTTCGAGCTCCGACAGGTCGGAGCGGTGGAGCAGCTCGGCCAGGCGATCGATCAGGCCGAGCAGCTCGGCATCGGCGCCGTCGGTCGGCTCGGGCCGGTCCGCGGGCAGGGCGGCGTCGGGCCGCTCGGGCCGCTCCGCGGGCGTGGCGGCGTCGGTCATGCCTCCCACCGGCTGAAGACGAGGGCCGTGTTCTGGCCACCGAACCCGAACGAGTTGCTGAGCGCTACGTGGACCTCGCGAGTGGCCGCGACGTTCGCGGTCAGGTCCAGGCCGGTCGCCTCCGGGTCGGGGTCGGTCAGGTTGATGGTCGGCGGAATGCACCCCTCGCGGATCGTCATGACAGTCGCGATCGCCTCGATCGCGCCGGCCGCCCCGAGGGTGTGTCCGAACATCGACTTGTTGGCGGTGATCGCGATCCGGCTGGCGTCGTCGCCGAAGATCGTCCGGATCGCCTGGAGCTCGGCCTTGTCGCCCTCGGGGGTCGACGTGGCGTGGGCGTTGACGTGATCGATGTCGGCGGGTGCCAGGCCCGCCTTCTCCAGCGCTCGCCGGGCTGCCCGAACCGCGCCGATGCCGCCGGGCGCCGGCAGGGTGATATGCCACGCGTCGGCGGTCGCGCCGTAGCCGACGAGCTCGGCCAGGACCTTGGCACCGCGCGCCTCGGCATGCTCGAGCGCCTCCAGGATCAGGACCCCGGCCCCCTCGCCGATCACGAAGCCGTCGCGGCCGGCGTCGAACGGCCGTGACGACCCCGCCGGATCGTCGTTGCGGGTCGACAGCGCGTGCATCGAGGCGAAGCCGCCGACCATGGCCTCGTAGATGGCGGCCTCCGCGCCGCCGGCCAGCATCACGTCCGCGTCCCCGCGCCGGATGATTTCGCTCGCCTCCCCGAGGGCGTGGCCGCCCGTGGCGCAGGCCGAAACGGTCGTGAAGTTCGGGCCGGTCATGCCGAACTGGATGGCCACCTGCCCCGCCGCGACGTTGGGAATGCCCATCGGCACCATGAACGGGCTGATCCGGTCCGGGCCGCGCAGGGCATTCGTCGTGAAGCCCTCGACGAGCGTCCCCACGCCACCGAGACCGGTGCCCAGGATGACTCCGGTCCGCTCGGCGAGCTCGCCCTCGAAGCGTTCCGGCAGGCCGGCCTGAGCCAGGGCCTCGGCCGCCGCCACCAGGCCGAACTGGGCATACCGATCGGTGCGGCGGAGCTCCTTGCGGTCGAGCAGGCCGCCGGCGTCGAAGTCACGGACTTCTGCGGCAATCCGCGAGCTGAGACGAGACGGATCGAACGCCTCGATGGTGCGGATCCCGGACCGCCCCGCGACCAGGCTGGCCCAGGTCGTCGGCAGGTCGTTGCCGAGCGCGGTGACCATGCCCATCCCGGTCACCACCACCCGGCGCCGGTCGGTCATCGGACCAGCTTTCCAGTGCGCACGGTCGCCGCACGGTAGACGTCGCCGGGCAGGCCACGGGCAGAAATCGCGTTGGCGACCACCAGGGCGTCGAACTCGGTGCGCCGGATCTCGGCACGGATTTCGCCGTCGGCGATGTCGACGCGGGCCCAGGACGCGGTCGGCTCGCCATCGAAGGCGTAGCCCGCCGAGCCGTCGTTGACGATCAGCTTCCAACCTAGATCGCGGACCTCGGGAAAGTGGGTGTGCCCGCAGGCGATCACTCGGGCGTCCGTGCGCGAGACCCGCTCGGTGACGACGCTCGCCTCGAGGACCTGGTCGAAGCCGGCCGTCTGCGAGCCGGGCGAGGCATGGCAGACCAGGATCATCGTCCCGTCGTCGGCACGCAGGCGGCGCTCGGAGGGCAGCCGGCGCAACCACGCCACGCGCTCGTCGCCAAGGGCGTCGTGCGCCCATTCGGCCGCGGCCTGGAACGCCTCCGGGACACCATCGGACATCCAGGGGAAGGCGGCCGCGTAATCGAAGTCGGCGACGGCGATATCCGTGTTGCCACTGACGATCGCCGCGCCGTCGTCCTCCATCTGTCGCAGCAGGTCGACGGTCGCGGCGGGATCCGGGCCGTTGAGGGCGTGGTCGCCGGCAATCGCGACCAGGTCGGGCTTCTCGGCGCGAATCGCCTTGCGCACGGCCTCGAGGGCGACGACGTTGCCGTGGACGTCCGAGAGGATCACGACGCGGGTCATCGCAGGACCCCTTGGCCCGGGATGATGAAGCTCAGGGTCGCCTGGCAGGCCGTCTCCCCGTTGACACTGGCGACGCCGTGGCCGCGCCCGAACCGGCCGCCCAGCCTGTCCATCGTGACTTCCAGCCGGAGCGTGTCACCCGGGCTGACGACGCGCTTGAAGCGGCATTCGTCGATGGCCGCGAAGAGCCCGATTCGGTCCCCGAAGCCCGGTTGCTTGGCGACAAAGACGGCCATCGTCTGGGCCAGCGCCTCCACCTGGAGCACCCCCGGCATCACCGGCATCGAGGGAAAGTGGCCCTGGAAGAACCACTCGGACGCCGTCACGCCCTTGATGCCGACGATCCGCTTCGCCTCGGCGTCGTACTCGACGATCCGGTCGACGAGCAGGAATGGCCAGCGATGCGGGATCAGCGCCTGGATCTCAGCCGTCGTGTGGATGGTGGTTTCGGTCACGGGCAGCTCCGGGTTGGTGGCGTCAAGTGTCGCCGGTTGCGCGGCTCGTAAGCGGCGTGGTCTGTGCAGGTCTGCATCTCGGCGAGTGTGGCGCGGGTCGGGCGCGGTTGGCCCGGGCGAGCCGGAACCACCTCTTGGCCGGGCGAGCCGTTATGCATAGGGTGACCGTATCGGACGCCATTCCGCAGGAGCCAGGCGGTTTTGAGCGCTTGATGCACGAAACCGGGCAGCCGGCGCGCGAATCCGTCGATGTCATGCGCGTGGCGCACAGAGCCGCCGGTCTCGGGCGTCTCGGCGTTCGATATGGTCACCTGGTGCACAGCCGGCCTCCGGCGCCTGGTGCACAGCCGAACCTCGCCTGGTTCCGTCACGCTCAGCCGCGCGCGGCCGCGGCCAGGAACGCCGCGCTTCCGACTCGATCGAGCAGGTTCGTGGTCATCCGGCCTTCGAGGAAGGTCTCGTTGAGGAGCATCG
>JAUSJS010000144.1 GCA_030647575.1 Candidatus Limnocylindrales bacterium
ATGGGACGACGGACGTATGACCGAGATCCGCCCGATCGCCGCCAGCTATCGCATTGTCGCGAAGTTCAAGCGCGCCCGCGGCTGATTGCTCGCGCCGGCGGGGCCGATCGACGAGGAGCCAACCGCGCGGGTGCTGCTCAGGGCACATGCCGCTCGACGGCGAGCGATCAGGGGCGGAGTCCCGCGACGCGAGGCTGCGGGCGCGACCTTCGCGGTCCGGCTACCCACAGCGAGACGGACCAGACTGCGAGCGCTCCCAGGACCACCGGGATGAGGAGCAGGTTCGACCCGGTCGAGTCGAAGGCGAGCGCCCCGATGTAAACGGCGACGGTCCCTCCCACCGGGTACGCCACCGCGAGCAGCCCGAAGATCGTCCCGAAGCTGGCGCCGCCGAAGACGTCGCCGAAGACCGCCGAACGCACGGCGATGGTGGCCCCTGTCCCGACGCCATGGAGGGCGACCCCGGCGATGGCCAGCGCGGGCAGCGCGGCGACGAGGCCGATCGCCGCCACGACACCGCCACCGACCACGATGGCCGCCACTAGCCCGACGATCCGCCGACCGATCCGGTCTGACAGCCAGCCGCCGGCGACCTGGCCCACGACGTACGCGAGCGCCTGAAGACCGAGTGCAGCGGCTGCGGTCTCGGCCCGCATCCCCCCGGCGACGGCTCCGGGGACGAACGCCTGGAGGATGCCTTCGTCGAAGACGCCGATCGCGGCCGCCCCGGCGAAAAGGATCCAGAACCTCCGCGTTCGAACCGTGCGGCGAACGCTGTGGCGATGTTCGCCGCTGCCCGTCGGCGGGATCTCCTGGGCCGCCGACACCGCGCCGGGCGCCGCCGTTTCGTGGAGGCCGGACGCGCGCGCCGCAAGGCCGGATTCGGCCGCCCGGATCGCCGACTGGCCGGCGCTCATCGGTTCACCCATGGCACCGCGATCCGGAGGCGTCGTCGAGCGCGGGCGCCTGGCGCCCGGCGCCGGGACGACGATCGCAGGTCCACTCGTCATCAGCCAGACGAAGGCGACGCCGACGAGACAGGCGGCCATGAACACGAGCGATGTCGACCGCCAGCCTGCCGTCTCGATGAGCTGCGCCGCGACGGGCAGCGCGACCGCGACGCCAATTCCCGGTCCCGCGTACGCGATCCCGAGCGCGAGCCCGGACATCCCGGCGTAGCGCCGCGCGATCGCCGTCGAGGTTCCGATGAACGCAAGCTGCAGTCCGATGGCGTGCAGGCCCGCGTAGGCGAGGATCACCAGCGAGATGTCGCCAGCCAGGTAGACCGCCAGCCAGCCCGACGCGAGCAGGACCATCGATGCCGTCAGCAGGTCCCGGTCGGCGAACTCGTCGTAGGCTCGCCCCAGCAGGGGACTGGCCAGCGCGGTGACGAGCAGGAACATCGTCCACGGCGTCACGGCCAGCGTGCGGCTGATCCCGAACTCGTCAGCGAAGGCGAGCGAGATCGCCGGGAACGTGTACAGGCCCCCGTATGCGATCGCGCCGACGGCGAACGCGCCGACCAGCGGGAGCGAAACGCGCGTCGCCCGGCGCGCGATCGGGAGGGCCACGGCCGACATGATACGTACGGCGTGTGGTCGCAGGCTCCTCGTCGCGCCGCGCGGCGACTATCATCGGGCGACATTCCCGGGGGCAGGAGGGGTCAGATGGTCATCGCGGCGCAGCCCACATTCCGGACCGACGCGTTCATCGACGGCGCCTTCCGGCCGGCCCAGAGCGGGGCCCGATTCATGACCGAGAACCCGGCCACCGGCCAGCCGCTGGCGGAGGTCGCAGCGGGCGACGCGGCGGACATCGACCTCGCGGTTCGCGCCGCACGCCGCGCCTTCGACGACGGGCGATGGGCGCGCCGCTCCCCCGCCGAGCGCAAGGCCGTGCTGCTCCGTTTCGCCGAAGTGCTCGAGGCGAACCTCGAGGAGCTCGCTCGCTGTACACGACCAACATCGATACGGCGTTCCGCGTCGGGCGCTCGATCAGGGCGGGCACCGTGTCCGTGAACTCCTACTCCGAGGGCGACATAACGACGCCGTTCGGCGGCTACAAGGAGTCGGGCTTCGGTGGACGCGACAAGGGCCTCGAGGCATTCGACCAGTACACCGAGAAGAAGACGCTCTGGATTACGCTCCGCGGCTAGGCGCCTTGCGCGCCTCGAAGCCGAGCTTCCGGGCATCACCGACGGTCAGCGGCGCGACCCGCTTCCAGGTGAACGCGATCGCGATGGCATCCCAGACGGGCGCGAGCTCCCAGTAGGCGCTGTGTGATTTCGGGAAGTCCCTGCCCGAGCTCACCCGCAGGTCGACGACGCTGGCCACCCCGTCGGAGCGGCGGAAGAGCGGCTCGGCCACGAACGACAGGAAGTCGCGGCTGTCGTAGATGTTCAGCCAAGGGACCGGCAGGTAGGGCGGGCTCGCCTCGTCGTATGGCAACGATGGGATCGCGTTGAACGCGTAGAGCAGCGGCGTCTGCGAGCCGACCGTGACGCAGGCCTCGACCGGTGCCTCCGGCCAGCTCGCCAGCAGATCGACAAGCGCGATCCCGCCAAGGCTCAGGGCGACGGGCAGGATCGGCCGATCGCCCGCGGCCCGGGCGGCGTGGGTCAACTCCGTCCTGAGCACCTTCTGGATCGAGTCGCGATGGAGCTGGTAGCCGATGACATCGGCCAGCATCTGGGCCCCGA
>JAUSJS010000156.1 GCA_030647575.1 Candidatus Limnocylindrales bacterium
TGGGAGCCGTCGTCGCCTCGACCGTCGGCAAGGTCGAGCTGGAATCGATCGGCGACGAAGCGCCGGAGGAGCGGATCGTCGAGCGGCTCATCACCAAGGCGCTCCACGCTACGTTCAGCCGACGTGCCTCACTCGACGAGCTCGAGGGCGTCATCGAGGCCTTCGAGGAAGGGTTCACCGTGGAGACCGGAGATCGGACGCCGTCGCGCGAGTACGTCGTCTGGATGCGCGAGGTTCCCGGATTGGCCGCCGCGGTGCGCGGGCTCGGCGCGTTCGACGTTACCGATGGTGCCGAGGAGCCGGCGGTCGTCGCCTCCGCGGTCGAGTTCCTGCTGGAGGGCCTGCACCTCGCCCGCCGCCTCAACAAGGACCGCATCCCGGGCGGCACGGTCTACCACCGATGACCGGCTTCGGTCGCCTCGCTGGCCGCCGTGTTGACCCCGCGGCGACGAATGGGCGGCGCGCAGTTGCCGCGGGCCGAGGCGTTGACCCTCGGCCAACGAATTCGGTCCGAACGTCCCGGGTGACGCCTCACGAGGTCGATGGGGCCGCGTTTCCGGTGTCGTTGCTGACCTCAGGGCAACAGCAAGACGCGAATGGACTCGATGAAGGGTCGCCACGAGCCCTTGCGACCGGAATCGTTGCCCGCGGGTCACCAGCGAACAATGCGCCGCTCGCCCCGCTCACCTCTCCCGCAACGCCAGGTGAGGGCGTCGCCGGACCCGGATCCCACCCGTGACTGGGTACTCGCCAGACCCACGCGACTTGGGGCCAGATTCGGCGCATCCGCGGAGGGGTCCGAGGCGTCCACGCAGCGGCCGAGAAACCCTCGGCGCTGGCCGCGCCAGCTCCGGCGAGCCTGACGGCGCCGGCGGCCTGGTCGCTCGCGCCCGCTACTCACGCTGGGACGGCACGCAGCGGATCGCCGATCTCGATGCGGACGAGATTCTCGATGCGCTCGCCGATGACGTGATGGCCGAGGGGGATCTGGCCGAGGCGCTCCGACGCTTGATGGAGCGCGGCTGGCGCACGGGCGACGCCACTCGCGGCGAACTGGTCGGCCTGCGGGACCTGCTCGAGCGGCTCGAGCGTCGCCGTGAGGAACTCCTGGAGCGGTACCAGCTCAGCGACGTGCTGGCTGACATCCGGCGGGAGCTCGAGGAGATCGTGGGGGAAGAGCGGGCCGGCGTGCAGCGGCGACTGGACGAGGCCAGCCGGCCCGGCGCGCCCGCAGCGGACGGGGTTGCGCCGGACCGGGCCGCGCATCCAGGCTCTGACGCCCCTGCGCCCACCCCCGGCGAGCCGCCCGGCGCCCCTGCGGCGAGCGACCAGGCTGCTCTCCGCGCCATGCTCCGCGATGTCGCCGCCCGCCGCCTCGACCAGCTCGACGCCCTGCCGCCGGACGTCGGCGAGCGGATTCGCGGCCTGCAGGAGTACGACTTCCTCGAGCCGGGTGCGCGCGAGCGGTTCGAGGACCTCGTCAAACGGCTCCAGCAACAGGTCCTCGATCAGCACGTCGCCGGCATGTCCGACGCCATCCGCTCGATGACCCCGGAGGCCCTCGCCGCCAACCGCGAGATGGTGCGCGACCTCAACGAGCTGATCCGCGAGCGGATCAGCGGCGGCGACCCGGACGCTTCGGCCTTCCTGGCCAAGCACGGCCGGTTCTTCCCGGGTGCCCGCACGTTCGACGACATCATCGATCAGCTGGCGCAGCGGATGGCGGCGATGCAATCGCTGATGCGCTCGATGAGCCCGGAGCAGCGAGCTGAGCTGCAGTCGATGATGGAGGCCCTGCTGCGCGACGACCGCCTCCTCGTCGATCTCGTCCAACTGGCGTCGAACCTCGACCTGCTGCTGCCGGGCGGCCTCGGCGATCGCGTCCCGTTCGGAGGCGATGAGCCGCTCGGCCTCGACGGTGCGCTCGCCCAGATCGCCCGGCTCCAGGCGATGGATCGCCTGGAAGAGGCGCTCGCCGACGTGGAATCGCCCGGCGACCTGGCCGCGATCGACCGGGATGAGGTCCGCGACCTGCTCGGCGACGAGGCGGCGGGCGAGCTCGATGCGCTCGATGACCTTGCGCAACGACTCGAGGATGCCGGCTACCTGACCCGCGACGGCGAGCAGCTGCAACTGACGCCGCGCGGCAACCGGCGGATCGGCCAGAAGGTGCTGGACGACCTGTTCGCCCGGCTCCAGCGCGACGCCTTCGGTGGCCACCGGCTGGAGCGAGCGGGCCGGGGCGGGGAGCGCGACGAGACCACCAAACCGTATGAGTTCGGCGACCCGTTCCACCTCGACCTGCGCGGAACGCTGTTCAACGCCCTGGGCCGCGATGAGAACGCGCCGGGCGCTCGCGCCGCGGCGAACGGTCGGCCGATCCGCCTCCGACCGTCGGATTTCGACGTGCACCGCACCGAGATGCTGACCCGGACCTCGACGGTCCTGCTCGTGGACATGAGCCGTTCGATGCTGCTGCGCGGCTGTTTCCTGGCGGCGAAGAAGGTCGCCGTCGCGCTCGATACCCTGATCCGCACGCAATATCCGCGAGATCACCTGTCGGTCATCGGGTTCGCCTACTACGCGCGAGAGATCCGGCCAGGCGCCCTGGCCGGGCTCACCTGGCACGGCTATGAGTACGGCACGAACCTCCAGCACGGCCTGCTGCTGGCCCGGCGGACCCTGGCTCGCCATGCGGCGACCAACAAGGAGATCGTGGTCATCACGGACGGCGAGCCAACGGCCCACTTCGAGGACGGCCAGGTCGAGTTCAACTATCCGCCGACGCGGCGGACCATCGACGAGACCCTCCGCGAGGTGCAGCGCTGCACGAAGGAGGGGATCACGATCAACACGTTCATGCTCGAACGAACTCGCGCGCTGGCCGATTTCGTTGCCCACATGACGCGGCTCAACCGAGGGCGCGCGTTCTACGCGAGCCCCGAACGCCTGGGCGAGTACGTCCTGGTCGACTTCGTCAACCGGCGGACGAAGCGAGTGTCGTAGGGCGGGGCCGGGGGCCGGCGCCGGCCCAGGCGGGCCACGAAGCGCCCCCGTGACCGCCTATGCTCGACCTTGGCGGGACCTGCGCCGCCGCTGTCGAGGAGGGTTCGATGGATCTGAGTTGGCTGTTCCCGTACCTGCTGTTCCTCCACGTCCTGGGGGCGATCGTCGCCTTCGGGCCGACCTTCGCGTTCCCGTTCATCGGGGCGATGGGCGGCGGAGAGCCGCAGCACGGGAACTTCGCGATCCGCGTCTCGAATACGCTGGCGCACCGGCTGGTCTACCCGATCGGGATCACCCTGCCGATTACCGGCGCGGCGATGATCCTGGTCCGGGGGATGAACCTGGCCGATCGCGCGTCCTGGTGGCTGAGCCTGGCGATCGTCCTGTACGTGATCGCCTATGGCTACGCGTTCTTCGTCCAGAGCAAGGTCATCGGGCGGGTGATCGAGCTCACGTCTGCGCCGCCTCCGCCCGGAGCCTCCGGTCCACCGCCGGAATTGCTTTCCCTCGTGTCGCGCATCCAGCGTGGCGGGATGGCCACGACGATCCTCCTGGTCACGATCATCTTTCTGATGGTGGTCAAGCCGTCG
>JAUSJS010000157.1 GCA_030647575.1 Candidatus Limnocylindrales bacterium
CCCACGGCCGAAGCCACGCTGACCGACTTCCTTCGCGACCCGAACTCCATCGTGGAGAAACTCGAGCGGCAGGACGTCGTGCTCCATCGCCGCAACGCCGCTGACCTGCGCCTGTCGCTCCAGTCAAGAAGCGAAGCCGACGACGAGGGCGTTCGTTTCATCGCGCACCTCCTCGGCCAGGCCCTCACGGACGACGTGGTCGGTGCACGACTCGTGTCAGCCGCGGCCGCCATCCCCTGGGTGACCTTCCTGCCGGAACGATCTCGTCACACATTCGTCGAGGAGCTCATCAGGACCGCGGAGGCAGCGGGAGAGCTCGGCTCCATGGCGCCGCTGGCGCAACTCCTCGTCGAATGGAAGGCCACAGCGGCGATCCATACGGACCCGGCCCTCGCCGTCGAACTGAAGCGACCGATCGCGGAGATCGGCAGCCGCGTTCCCGCCCCGTCCGGCGACTGACCCCGTGCCCAGGCGCGGCGACCGCGTCGCGCCCCCACCGGCGCCGGGCGAGTGGGACCTGCGCTTCGGCGACAACGCGGCGGTGGACGGCTGGGAACAGCTCTCGAGCCACGCGCCGGGCCCCTCCCGCACCGCGTGGACGATCCTGCGAACCGATCCGCGCCGTCGCGGCGAGCGCCAGCACCCGCTGAAGGGCGAACTGGCTTCGCGATCGATCGCCGGCCGGATCCTTGACCAGTGGCAGCTCGAGGTGATCGGGGCGGGCCGCATCTGGTACGCGATCGACGACGAGAGACGGATCGTCGTGCTGACGCTGGCGACGGTCGGTCACCCTGCCCCGACCGACTGATGGACGCCGTTCGCCTGGAGCCGTGAGTCCCCTGGCGTATTGACATACTTCGCATATCTGAAGCGCAGCGCCGACTATCGGACCGAGGAGGCACGCCTGGCGGCCTATCGGACGATCGCCGCGACGGTCATCCACGGTCGTGGCGCGCGAGGCTGGACCCAGCGACGACTGGCGGAGGAGATCGGCACGACCCATACCGTCGTGTCCCGGATCGAGAGTGGCCGCCACGCCGTCAGCGTGGACACGCTCCTTCGCCTGTCCGGCGCTCTCGGCGTCACGTTCAGCTTCGGCCCTGGTGCCAACGCGTCAGCACGCTGAGGTCGGCAGGGTGGGGAAGTGGTCGGTACAAGATCAAGCTCCTGCCGAGCACGGCCACATGTTGACATCCGTGTCTCATGAGATAGTGTGGCCTCATGAAGCAGACGACGATCACAAAGGGAGGTCAGGTCTCCATCCCGGCAGAGGTCCGGCATCGATGGGCGACGCGCCGTCTCCTCATCGAGGACCGCGGCAGCGAGTTGGTCTTCCGACCCCTGCCCGATGATCCAATCGCAGCCGCGAGGGGTGTCCTTCGACGGACCGAGGTCGTGACCCCCAGCTCCGACGATGCGCGGCGCCAGATCCGTCGGGAAGAGGCGGGGGCGACAACGCGCAACGGGTCACGACGCTGACCGTCCTCGATGCACAGGCGCTGATCGCCTTTCTCCTGGACGAGCCTGCGGCTCCCGAGGTTGAGCGCGAGCTTCGCGACACCAGCCAAACCGTGTCGGTCAGTGCGATCAACCTGGCGGAAGTCGTCGACGTCATGACCCGGATCTACGGCCGAACGCTCGCGGAGTCGCTAGATGCGCTGGCTCTGCTCGAGATTGGCGGACTCAGGATCGCTCCGGTCGACGCCGACGTGGGGCTCGACGCCGGTGCGCTGCATGCGCAGCACTACGACCGCCGAACGAGCGCACTGTCGATGGCCGATTGCGTCGCCCTGGCGACCGCGCGAGCCCTCCAGGAGCCGCTGGCCACCTCGGATCCGGCGCTCGCCGCGGCCGCGAAGCTATCGGGTGTCGCGGTCGTGGCGCTGCCAGATGCTCGCGGTCGACGGCCGGCGTGAACGGCAGAGGCCACGTGCCGGTGCGCTCGTGATACTACCACCGCTCACGTACACTCCCGCCTGAACCAACCAACACCCAGGAACACGTCATCGACCTGTGCCGGATGATCGGCGAGCCGACGCCCAACGAGGCAGACCCGACCGGCAGCACCTACGCCTTCGAGAAGGCCGCCACCAGCTGGGAGTACAAGGGCAAGGGCAAGGACCTCAAAGCCGCCTACCTCCAGCTGCTCGGCTATCGCGAAGACCTCAGCAACCCGCCACTCCTCGTCGTGTCCGACCTCGACACGATCGAGATCCGGACCAACTTCATCGGCCTCAGCCCCAAGCTCTACACCGTCACGCTCGACGACCTGGCCGCCGACGACCCGTCGACCGCGCTCGCCGAGAGCCTTCGCTCGCGTGACCACAACCCCGAGGCGGTCGCCCACTTCCTGGAGCGCTCGCTGCAGGCTGCTTGACGGCGATCCCTGATGCCGTCGTCAGACGAGTCGCCTACTCGCGGTTGACTTGCCTGACCCTGGCCCATATCGTGTCGACACCACACATATCGTGTACTACTGTGTAGGTGACCTGATGGCCGACCAGCGACCGAACCGCTTCAACGTCCTCCTCGATGATGAACACGCCGCGAAGCTGTACAGCATCGCCGACCGGACCTACGTCAATGCCGGCACCCTCGCGCGATCGCTGCTGTCGACAGCGCTCGATCAGGCCGACCCGGCTCCCGAGAACGTGACAGCGCTACTGGATTCGATCCCGGGTGCTTACGAGAGCGCCGTCGAGGGACGCCGTGCCCTGCGGGCTGGTCGCGTCGTCCGACTCGAAGACTTCTGACCCGATGGCGACTGTCGTCCTGGCTGAACAGGCAGTCGCGAAGCTCAACGATCTCATCGTCACGCACAGCCTTCCGGCCACGACGCGAGCGCGCGTCCGGGCGTCACTGGAACCGTTGGCCACCTTCCCATTGGTCGGGTCAAAGCTGGTCGGGCGATGGCAAGGGTTCCGATTCATCCTCGGGCCCTGGCCATGGATGCTTCTGATCTACGACTACGACGATGTGAAGGACGAGGTCGGCGTCGTCACGATCCAGGACGCCAGGTCCGCGCATGCCGCGACCTCGCAGCGATAGGTCGGCAGCCGATGTCGGCGACGCACTGACGTGACGCGCACGGCGCTCACACACACTCGCGCATGACTCAATCGCCGATCCCGAAGCGGGGAAGGGGAGCCTGACGACCCAGCCGACCCTGACACCGGGTGCGTTCGCCGCCAAGTGGCGCGGCGTGACGACCACCAAGAAGGCCGCCGCCCAGGAACACTTCATCGACCTGTGCCGGCTGCTCGGTGAGCCGACGCCCCACGAGGCCGACCCGATCGGCGCCCAACGTACCTCGGCGGGATCCTCTGGTACCGCCAGCGATCTTGAGGCGATCGCCCAACGTCGCCGCGTACGCCAAGAACCAGGGCCTCAACCGCAAGATCCCGTACACGAGCCGCGGGCCGCTGCGGCCGAGGCACCGCGTGACGGTGTCAGACGTGGATGACCTCGAGCCCCGGGACGTCGACGTAATCGTCGTCCTGCGTCACGAGCGGGACGCCATGGGCGATCGCCGTTGCCGCGATCCACGAGTCGTTGACGGGCATCCGGAGATGTCTGTCCCGGAGGTTGACCTGCAGTCGGGCCCACGCCTCCGCCACAGGATCGCTCACGGGAATCGGATCGAGCGACAAGGCAACAAGCAGCGTTTGGAGACGGCGGCTCCTGGAGTCGGCATCGACGGCCGTCAGGACGCCGGTCCGGAGCTCCCCGATCGTCACGAACGACACGCCGAGCCGCTCCGGGACACGCTCGACGTGCATCGGCCGACCGGACTCGCGACCGATGAAGAAGCTGGTGTCCGCGAGGGCGTCGGTCACCGGATCGGGATGTCGTCGGTCGTGTCGGGCATCATTTCACGCAGCTCCGCGGTGAGGGCCGGGTCCGCCTGATGCCCAATGATTAAGCGCAGGAACTGGTCGCGCGGCATCCAGCGTGGCTTCCGGCCGACTGGAACGAGCAGGGCGACGGCGCGACCATCCACCGTGATCGTGATCTCCTCGCCCGCCTCGACACGCTCAAGGAGTGCGCGGGTGTTGTTCCGGAGCTCACGGGACGCAACGTCGGCCATGGAACGGACTGTAGCACCTGTGCTACGGCTGTCGCAACCGGACGATCGATCTCGTGCGCCCCTGTACCTATCGATGTTGCCCGGCTGGCGACGGCCTCGGGGTCGTTGACTCGCGCGCGTAGCCTTCGAGAAGATCGCGGACGACCTCGCTCATGGTTCGGCCCTCCCGCGTGGCGCGCTCTACGGCGCGCCTGTGCAGTTCTT
>JAUSJS010000160.1 GCA_030647575.1 Candidatus Limnocylindrales bacterium
GCCACGCTCCGGACTGTAAGCTATCCATATCTGCCATTCTCGTCGGAGAAACTGCACGCACTGCTGGCGGAACCGGGGACGGTGCTGTCGACCGGATGGCGGCGGACGACCCCCGAAACCGGGAGGACTCTGCCCCCGCCCATAGCGCTGTTCAAGAAGCTGGAGCCCAGTATTGTTGAGATGGAAGTCGCCCGCATGCGGGGCGGGGAACCGGTGAAGACATGATCCCGCATCCTGCGTCCTATACCTCCCTGTTTGCGCCGGTCGAATCAGAGCTGGAGCAGGTCATCGCCACGCTGGGGCTGGTGGCCGCCGAAGACGAGTCGGTATCACGCTCGGCAGGCTCAGACGCGGTCGCTGAACGCCTCGAACATGTTCTCTCGGTGCCCGGCAAGCGAGTGCGTCCCGCCATCACGCTGCTGTCGGCGCGACTGGCCGGCGGCGCCAACCCGGCACACGCGGTCACCATGGCTACTGCGGTCGAGCTGCTCCATATCGCCACGCTCGTACACGACGACACTGTCGACAGCGCCGACATCCGGCGGGGCAAGGCGACGGCAAGCAACCTGTGGGGCCGGAATGTCGCGGTCCTGCTCGGCGACTACCTGTTCGCCGCTTCCGCCAGGTTTGTGTGTGCGACCGGCAACATTCAGGTCATTGATCGCTTCGCCGCCACGATCATGGAGCTATCCAAAGGAGAGCTCACGGAGCTCCTCGATATCGAGAACGTCAATATCAACCGCGAGGCATACCTGGAGCGGATCTTCAACAAGACCGCGTCTCTGTTCACGACCTCTTCCGAGAGCGGCGCCATCCTCGGTGGCGGCGATCCAGACAAGGTCAGACGGCTGCGTGACTTCGGGTACAACCTCGGCATGGCCTATCAGGTAATGGACGACCTTCTGGACTTCGATTCCACCCGCGAACAGATGGGCAAGCCGGTCGGACACGACCTTGCCAACGGAGTCCTGACGCTCCCGGCAATCCTCCTGATGGAGCGGATGGGCGCCGATAATCCAATCGTCGACTACATCCGCGGAAGCCCGGAAGACCGCGCCCTGAAGCTGGAGCGTGCACTCGGGGAGATGCGGGTCAGGGGCATCCTGGATGAGTGCCGGCGAACGGTCTCCGACTACATCGAGACCGCACGCCACGCGCTCGCTGTGTTCAGTCCGTCGCCAGAGCTCGACTCGCTCCTCGGCCTCGCCGAATTCGCTGGCGCCCGCCTTCACTGACCCCACACGATCTCGCCCGCGATGATCGTGAGCCGGACCGTGATGTCACGAAGCCGTTCGGGCTGGACCGATTGAGGGTCCTCGCTCAGGACAACAAGGTCGCATGGGCTCCCAGCCCGTAGCGGAGACGAGTTGTTGACACTCCGCACCAGCGCCTCGGTCGTTCCTATCGCTTGCGACCGCCCAACCGGCCGCCCTGACGCCGAAGTCCGCGTCACCGCTCCGTAGATTGCTTCCAGGGGCGAGACGGGGCCATACGGAGCGTCGGACCCAAACATGACTGGTATCCCTTGATCGAGCAGCGTCCGCAGTGGGTAAAGGTGATCGACCGGCCACCCTCCTGCGTCGACTGCCGCCAGATAGCGGTCGCCCCTGCCGTAGATGAATCCTGGCTGCGAGACCACCGTAGCGCCGCATCTCTTGATCGCCGCACACACCTCCGGCGTGGCCTCCGCCGCGTGCTCTATCCGCCGGTGCGCCGGTGTCAACAGTAATCGTGGATCGAGCCGGCTCCTCGCCTCCTCGAACACCCTGCACACCATCAGGATTGACTCGGCCTCGACCGCGTGGACCGCAACTCCCGGTCCAGCGGCAAGGGCGCTCGCAACCATCTCGTCGAGTTCGGCCGGAGTCGGAATAAGGCCGCCGTTTTCGCCGCGGATGAGGACAATCTTTGCCGGTCCCGCATCTACCCATGCGGCCAATCGAAAAATCTCCGCTTCCGGTATCTGCGACCCCGGGGCTTGCATGACGGTCAGACGGGGCTGAAACGTCTGATCCTTTCTGAGTTCGGCCCATAGCTCGAATCTCGACACGTCGTTGGATGGGCCGGCGTCTACCACCGACGTCACCCCCAAGAGCGTGAGCGCCTCGCTGGCGGCCGACGCATACCGGCGAACCTCCCCATCGGTTGGACGTCCGAGACGACGCGATACGTGGCTGCCCATTTCAAGCAGCAGGCCGCTGGGCGCCCCTGTTTCGGCTTCCCTGTCGATGAATCCCCTTGCCGGCTCATCCGCCGACTCGGTGATTCCGGCAGCTCGCAACCCGGCGGTGTTGAGTACCAGCGCATGGCCGCTTCCGTGGGTGAGAACGACAGGCCGGTCCCTGACCGCCACATCGAGGTCGTGGCGATTCGGGTGGCGGCGTTCATGTAACAACAGCTCGTCGTAACCGAAACCTCGTACATGTCGCGCGTTCGGGCTCGCGGCTGCCCAGAGCGCCAGTTGGCGTTGAATTTCAGGTATGGATCGAGCGGCGGCAGGGCGGCAGTCGGCCGCGGTCAGCGCCGCGCCAAGCGCCAGCGGGTGGCAGTGGGCGTCGACGAAGCCAGGCATGAGGGCCCCGCCCTCGCAGTCGATTCGCACGGCCCGAGGCGGTAGCGCGCTCGCCGGCGCCTCGCCCCGGCCAATCCAGGTAATCTGGCCATTGGCCATCACGACCGCGCCCGGGAGCGCGGGACGGCCGGGACGCGTGATCTGCACGTGGTCGAGGACAAGAGGAGCCGGCTTCATTCGGCGGCTAGAATACCGCTCTCACGTTCTGATCAGTCAGCGGTGAGCGTACTCGGAGATCCGTTGAAGGTATCGTCTGCCTATATCCTCGATCGCCTGACACGGGCGT
>JAUSJS010000172.1 GCA_030647575.1 Candidatus Limnocylindrales bacterium
CCGCGCGCACGCCCAGGATCGAGCCGGACGGCCGGACGTTCAGTTACGTCCTGCACGAGCCGGCCGAGGGCGGCCCCGGCGGCGCGGGCGGCGCTCTCGGCGGCCCCGGCGCCCCCACCGGCCCGCGAATCGCGATCACCCAGAACGACGTCCGGGCCATCCAGCTGGCCAAGGCCGCGCTGTACGCCGGCGTCCGGCTGCTGATGGATCGGCTCGAGGTCGACGCTGTCGACGAGATCCGCCTGGCTGGGGCGTTCGGCAGCCAGATCGACCCGACCCACGCGATGATCCTGGGGCTGATCCCCGACTGCGACCTGGCCCGCGTCCGCTCGGCGGGCAACGCGGCCGGAACCGGCGCGCTGATCGCCCTGCTGTCGGGCGCGGCGCGCACCGAGATCGAAGGCGTCGTCCGGCGTGTCGAGAAGATCGAGACCGCCGTCGAGCCGCGCTTCCAGGAGCACTTCGTCGAGGCGATGGCGTTCCCGCACAGGACCGCGGCATTCCCGAACCTGGGCCGTGTCGTGGCGCTGCCCGAGCGCCGCGCCGGGGTTGGCGGCGGGACGGACGGACCAGAGGCACGCAACGAGCGCCGGCGCCGGCGCGCCGTGGCGGCAGGCAGCAGGGAGAACCGCTGATGGACGAGACCCGCAGGCACCGAACCGGGGGTCGGGCCGCCCGCCAGGCGCTGCGGCTGGCCTCCCACGCGGAGCACGTCCCGTTCCTGACCCGGAAACTCGCCCCGTTCGAGGTCCTCGACGAGGAAGGACTGGCGCTCATCGAGCACAACGCCGACAGGATCCTCGAGGAGGTCGGCCTCGAGTTCCGCGGCGACCCCGACGCGCTCCGCCTCTTTCGCGACGCCGGCGCCGACGTCCAGGGCGAGCGCGTCCGATTCCCGCGCGGGATGTGTCGCTCGATCGTGCAGGCGACCGCCCCGCGCCAGTTCACGCAGTACGCCCGCAACGAGGCCCGCAACGTCGAGATCGGCGGAATGCACACCGTCTTCGCCCCGAACTACGGCTCGCCGTTCGTGCGCGACCTGGACAACGGGCGGCGTTACGGCACGATCGAGGACTTCCGCAACTTCGTGAAACTGGCCTATGCCTCGCCGTACCTCCACCACTCGGGCGGGACGGTCTGCGAGCCGGTCGACGTGCCGGTCAACAAGCGCCATCTCGACATGGTCTATTCCCACATCCGCTACAGCGACAAGCCGTTCATGGGCTCGGTGACCGCGCCCGAGCGGGCGCGCGACACGGTCGAGATGGCGCGGATCACCTTCGGGGCGGACTACCTGGAGGACCACCCGGTCATCCTCAGCCTGATCAACGCCAACTCACCGCTCGTCTGGGACGCCACGATGCTCGGTGCGGCGCGCGCCTACGCGGAGGCGAACCAGGCGACCCTGTTGACCCCGTTCATCCTGGCCGGCGCGATGGCCCCGGTGACCGCGGCCGCCGTGTGCGCCCAAACCCTGGCCGAGGCGCTCGGCGGGATGGCCTTCGTCCAGCTCATCCGGCCGGGCGCGCCGGTCGTGCTCGGCTCGTTCGCCAGCTCGATGTCGATGCAGTCGGGCGCGCCCACCTTCGGAACCCCGGAGCCGGCGCTCGTGCTCTACGTGATGGCCGCGCTCGCACGTCGTCTGGGTGTCCCGTTTCGCTCCGGTGGCTCGCTATGCGCCTCGAAGATCGCCGACGCGCAGGCTGCCTACGAGTCGGCGGCGACCCTCCAGCCGACGATCCTGGCCGGCGTCAACTTCGTGTTACATGCCGCCGGCTGGCTGGAAGGCGGGCTCGCCGTGGGCTACGAGAAGTTCATCCTGGACGCCGACCAGTGCGGGATGATGACCGTCTTCGTCAACGGCGTTGACATGTCCGAAAACGGCCAGGCGCTCGACGCGATCCTGGCGAACCCGCCGGGCCAGCACTTCCTGGGCAGCGCGCACACGCTCGCCAACTTCGAAAGCGCGTTCTACCGCTCCGAGGTCGCCGACAACAACAGCTACGAGCAGTGGCAGGAGGACGGCTCGCTCGACGCCACGCAGCGGGCCAATGCCATCTGGAAGCGGATGCTCGCCGAGTACGAGGCGCCACCGCTCGATCCCGCGATCGACGAGGCGCTGCTTGACTTCATCGCCCGCCGCAAGGCGTCGATGCCGGACTCCGAGGTCTAGCGCCGGTGCTCTTTCGGCGCCGAAGGTCGCTCTCGGAGTCACAGGCGGCCGCGCTGGCGCGGGTGCTCCAGGCGCCCACGTTCGAGCTCATCCCGCTCAGGAACTCGCTCGACCAGGCGGCGCTGCTGCCGCCCGGGGCGACGGTGTCGGTGACGACCTCACCGGCGAAGGGGATCGAGGCAACGATCGCGCTGTGCGAGCAGCTCCAGGCGCACGGCTTCCGGGCCGTTCCGCACGTCTCGGCGCGGATGATCCGCGACCGCGCGCACCTGTCGGACCTGATCGCCTGGCTGGAGGGCACAGGTGTCGACCGCGCGTTCATCGTCGGCGGCGACGCGAAGGAACCCGGCGCCTACCCGGACGGCCTGGCCCTGCTGCGTGAGATGGCGGAGATCGGTCATCCCCTCGGCGAGATCGGGATCCCCGGGTATCCGCAGGGTCACGCGTTCATCGCCGACGGGCCGCTGCTCGACGCACTCCGCGCGAAGGCCGCGTTCGCGAGCTACATGACGACCCAGCTCTGCTTCGACCCAGGTGCGATCGGGCGGTGGATCGCCGCGCGGCGCGCCGAAGGAATCAGCCTGCCAGTCCACGTCGGCGTGCCCGGCGTCGCCGAGCCCCAGAAGCTGCTCGCGATCGCCGCCCGGATCGGCGTCGCGGACACGCACCGGTTCCTGGTCAAGAACGTCCGGTTCGTGACCCGGCTGGTCCGCTCCGGCGGCTTCTACCGGCCCGACGGCCTCCTCGAGGGCCTGGCGCCGCATGTCGCCGATCCGGCCGTCGGGATCGTGAGCCTGCACATGTACACGTTCAATGCGGTCGAGGCGACGGAGGCTTGGCGGCGGGCGTACCTGGAACGGCTGCGGGTCCCGACGACGGTCTGACGGCGCCATCAGTGGATTGACCGAGCCGCTGACACCGACGGCTCATTTGTCCAACGAGGAGGTCGCCATGATCGATGTCTGCGGCTCTGGCGATTCCCGGATCAGGCGTCATTGGTTACCAGCATTAGCCATTGTCCGGCGACTTCCGTTTGACTCTTCCTAGCATAAGTGCTAATGAAGTGAGCAATGACTTCTTTGCCCTGTTCCCAAGTCGAGTCACTCGTCGGCCGCATGCGAACTCTTCGGAGTCCTTCACTGGGCGACGGCCACCTGCCGTTGACGCTCCACGGGTGCCCCGCGTAGACTCAATCCCGACGAAATCACTCGGGATTGAGGACCGTTCCCTGACTGCCTCCACCACGACACCCCAGCGACCCGCGTTCCACGGCAGCGGCGCCATCGCGTTCAGCACGAAGGGCGAGTACGGCGTCCGCCTGATGGTCCAGCTTGGCCGTCATTTCGGTACCGGCCCGGCGTCGCTGGCGGAGATCGCGATGGAGGAGGATCTCCCTCGCGCCTACCTGGAACAGCTCGTCGTCAGCCTGCGCGACGCCGGTCTCGTGATCAGCACCCGTGGCGCGCACGGCGGGTATGAACTTGCGCGACCCCCAGCCACGATTTCGATGGCCGCCGTCCTGCGTGCCCTGGAGGGCCCGATTGCCCCGATGGTCTGCGCCAGCGACGACCCCGAGCACGCCGTGCTCTGCGACCGATCGGCCCGCTGCACGGTCAACGTCCTGTGGGTCCGGGTGCGCGATGCCGTCGTCGGCGCCCTCGATTCGATGACCCTGGCGGATCTCGTGCCGCCGCGGATCGCGCCGGCAACGCCCGTCCAGCCACAACCCCTCCAAGGAGCCCTGACCCCCTCGTGAGCGACAAGTCGACCGCCGCCCCCGACCAGCTCGTCATCCGCGGCCTGCGCGTCGCGCCGATCGCCCACCCCGAAACGGCAATCCTCCAGGGGATCGACCTGACCGTCGGCAAGGGCGAGGTCCACGCGATCATGGGCCCCAACGGCTCCGGCAAGACGACACTCGCCTACGCGCTGATGGGCCATCCGGCCTATGTCGTCAAGGGCGGCGAGGTCCACTGGCAGGGCCGCGACATCCTCAAGCTGTCGCCCGA
>JAUSJS010000177.1 GCA_030647575.1 Candidatus Limnocylindrales bacterium
GCGGGCCGACCTTCATCCACGCCCGCGTCGAGGCAAGTCGCGAAAAGGTGCCACCGGTCGCGGTCGACGAGGTCGAGAACAAGTACCGGCTGATCCGCTACATCGAGCGGACGGAGGGGATCGCGATCCTCACCCGGCCCCAGCCGGCCAGCCAGGCCCGGCGTGACTGAGGCCAGCCAGGCAGAGATCCAACCATGACCACAGACTCATCGGCGTCCGTCCGAGCCGCGGTCCTCGTCGAGCCGGATCGATTCGAGATCCGGGAGTTCCCCGTCCCGTCCGTGACTGACGACGCGGCGCTCATCGACGTCGAGCTGTGCGGTGTCTGCGGCACCGATCTCAAGTATGCCTCGGGCCGCCTGCCGGCACCGTACCCGATCATCCTCGGCCACGAGGTGGTGGGCCGAGTCGCGGCGATCGGGCGGGCGGCAGCGGCCCACCACGGGCTGGCCGTCGGCGATCGGGTTCTCGTCGAAAGCAGCATTCCGTGCTGGCACTGCGACGCGTGCCGGTCGGGCGCCTATCGACTCTGCCCGACGAAGGGCGGATACGGCACGAGGACGTCGTCGACCGTGGCTCCGGGTCTGTGGGGCGGCATGGCCGAACAGATGTTCATCGCGCCTGGGTCGATCCTGCATCGACTCCCGGCGGGAATGCCGGCCGAGACCGCCGTCGGCGTGCCCCTGCTCGCCAACGGCCTGCAGTGGCTCCTGCGCCAGGGCGGCCTGGGCCCAGGAGACCGGGTCCTGATCCAGGGTTGCGGACCCCAGGGGTTGGCCGCGGCACTGGTTGCCCGGTCGGTCGGAGCGAGGGAGGTCGTCGTCACCGGTCTCGAAACCGATGCTGGCCGGCTGGCGTTCGCGGCACGATCCGGAGCCCGCACGGTCGTGGTCCACGCGGACGACTCGCCGGAAGCTCGGATCGAGCGGGTCGGCAGCGCGTTCGATGTCGCCCTCGACGTCTCTGGCAGCCCGGCCGCGATTGCCGGTGCCCCGGCCCATCTCCGACCGCGAGGCACGTTCGTCCTTGCCGGGCTGGTCGGGCGGGGCACGACCGTGCCGATCGCGACAGACGAACTTGTCTGGCGCGAGATCCGGATCCAGGCGGTGCTGTCCAAGGACGACGCCGCCATCAGGAGCGCCCTGGCCCTCGTGATCGGTCAACCGGAGATCGGCGTCCTCCTCGGGAAGCTGATCACGGATGTCTTCCCTCTGGACGACGTCGCGTCCGCCATCGGCGCCGTGAAGGCTGGGCTGGACGGCTTTGTCAAGGCTGCCGTGCAGCCCGATTACCGCGGATCCGCCCGGAGACGCGTCGCCCTCGCGTAACATGGGCGGGAGGCGGAGCGGGTGCTCGTGATGCGAGTGGGTCGCGCCGCCTCTTCAGCCGCGACACCGGGGCGGCCTCGGCGATCTACCCGTGCCCCGATGATGATCCTGCCGGAACGACGCGGGAGAGCAGTGGCGCACCGAGGACGGCGAGAAGCACGGCCGCCACGCCGGCCACGATGAACGCCACCCGCACGCCGAATGCTCCGGCAATCGCACCCGCGATCAGGCCGCCCATTGGCGACGAACCCTCGAAGACGATGGAGAACAGGCTCATGACCCGGCCGCGGAGGAGGGGCGGCGTGGCGAGCTGGATGGAGGTGTTCGCCGCCGTGCGCATCGACACGGCGCCGGCGCCGGCGGCAGACAGGAACGCGATCGTGAGCGCCAGCCAGGGGAAGATGCCCGTCAGGACCAGGGCGACGCCGAGGACGACGGCGCCGCCGATGAGCGCCCTGGGTCCCGCCCGCCCGCCAATGCCGATGCGCAGCGCTGCGATGAGCGCCCCAACCCCGACGGCCGCCAGGAGCAGGCCGAGCCCACCGGCATCGAGCGCGAGCTCCTGTCGGGCGAGCACCGGGACGAGCACGTTGAAGTTGACGGCGACCGTCGAGATCAACCCAGGAACGACGAGCGCCGCGAGGACCGGCTTGGTGCCGCGGACATAGGCCAGGCCTTCGCCGATCTCGTGGACGACCGCCCAGACGCCCCGGGCCGCCGCCTTGCGTTCCAGCGGGAAGAGCTCCTCCTCGCGCAGCATCAGCAGACCGAGCAAGACGGCCGCGTAGCTCAGGGCATTGATCACGAAGGCCGCGCCCGTGCCCCGAATCGGGCTGCCCATCTCGGCCGTCGCCACGCCGATGACGAGGCCTGCGATCGCGGGACCGATCAGGCGCGCGGCGTTGTAGGCGGTGCTGCTCAACCCGACCGCGCTCGCAACACCATCCGGCCCGACCATCTCCACGACAAACGCCTGGCGGGCCGGCATGTCGATCGCGTTGACGCAGCCGAGCGCGAAGGCAAGAAGCAGGACGTGCCAGACAGCGACCGCCCCGGTCAGGCAGAGCAGGCCGAGGACCAGGGCGAGGAGGAGCATCGAGCTCTGCGTCATGACCAGGAGCCGCCGCTTGGAAACCCGGTCGGCAATGACCCCGCCCACGAGCGCGAAGCCCACGATCGGCAGGCCCTGCGCGGCTGTCGCGAGTCCGAGCATGAACGGGTCGCTCGTCAGAGCCAGGATGAGCCATGCCTGGCCGAGGGTCTGCATCCAGGTCCCGATGAGCGAGACGGCCTGCGCGCCAAGGAAGAGCCGGAAGTTGCGATGACGAAAGGCGGGCGCCCGTCGGGCCAGGCGGCTGGACTGGCTCACCCCACGAGGTCTGCCAGGCGCTCCAGGGACGCCAGGTCGGCGGAGCACGGCCGCAGGATGAGCTCGTCGACGCCCATCTCGGCCCCTCGCCGGATCACCTCCCTGACGGCCG
>JAUSJS010000203.1 GCA_030647575.1 Candidatus Limnocylindrales bacterium
TCGGGAATCGCAAACGCTTCAGCTGCCGTAAAGGGCAAGCGGGCTGTCACATAGGCGATCCGTGCAGTCACGCTCCGAAGGTTAGCGGACCGTCGAGACGCCCCCACCCGACCGCGTCGCGCTCGCCGTCACCAACTAGGATGTGTCGCCTCGGTCGGAGTTCGCGCGTCCTCCGTTTCGCGCGTCCTCCACACTGTTCGCGGGCGCGCGACCGTTGACAGGACTTTCGGAGCGATGTCCCCGGTGCTGCTCGCCGCTAGACTCCGGCCGCGACTGTGGACGCCGCCCGACCTGCGAGGATCAAGGTGTCCACGAACTCAGTCGAACCACCTGTGAAGTCCGGAGGCTAACCGTCGATGAGGGTGCTGGTCACTGGAGGAGCCGGCTTCATCGGGTCACACATCGTTGATCTATTGGTCTCGCGCGGCGATGACGTGACGGTCCTCGACGATCTATCGACAGGCTCGCGCAGTCATCTAGGCTCGAACGTGCGCCTGATCCAATCCGACATCCGAAAGCCGGACATCGTCGAGGAAATCCTGCGGGCACATCCCGAGGGAATCGTGCACGCCGCGGCTCAGGTGTCGGTACCGCGATCCGTTGCGGATCCGGTCGATGACGCCACAGGAAACATCATCGGGACCATACGTATCGCACAGGCCGCGGCGGAGGCCAAATGCCGGTCGTTCGTCTTCCTCTCCTCTGGCGGTGCAATCTACGGACCGGACGCAGCGATCCCGTCGGACGAGCATCAGCCGATCCACCCCATCAGCCCATACGGTCTCAGCAAGCTGTCCGCGGAGCGGTACGTCCGCATGCTCGTCGGCGGCCAGATACCCACGACCATCCTCAGGTTGGCCAATGTCTACGGTCCTCGTCAGGACCCGCGTGGCGAAGCGGGGGTGGTCGCCGTGTTCTGCGCCGCTATGCGTGAGCGCCGAGAGTTGACGATCGACGGCGATGGAAAGCAAACGCGGGACTTCGTCTACGTACGGGACATTGCCGACGCGGCCGTCGCGGCTTTGGGAGCGGACCAGTCGACCACGCTCAATATCGGGACTGGTTCGGAAGTATCGGTGAACCAGCTCTTCGAAACACTCGCCGACGCTGCTGGCTATCAGATTCCTGCTCGCCACGGTCCGGCGAGGGAACAGGACGTGCGACGAAGCGCTCTGGACGCCACGCAGGCCTCGGCGGTTCTGGGCTGGAGGCCGGAGACAGCATTGCGAGATGGATTGCTACTCACCTACGCTGCGAGCCAGGGACCATGACCTTGTACGGTCCGATCGCGGATCACCCGTCGCCGCGATGAGAGTTGAGGTTGCACCAGCTGATGCGATTTGAAGACACCACGATCGACTATCTGGCGGGCCGGCAGTTCTCCGAGGGCTTGGCCTTTCCGATCGCTTCGCGCTCCGACCGAGTGCCCGATCGGCTGACACTGCTTTCGAGGATGTGCGCCGGCAAGAAGGTGATCCACGTTGGATGCGTCGATCATCTCGAGGTCCTCGATAGCAAGATCCAGCGCGGAATATGGCTCCACAAACGCTTGACTGATGTCTCCAAGCGATGCCTCGGCGTCGACATCAATGCGGCGGGCATCGAGCGACTTCGAGAGCTCGGTCATGACGACGTGATCTGCGCCGATCTCACTCAAGAAGCGCCAGCCGCGATCACCGGCGACGATTGGGATGTCATGGTCCTCGGCGAGATCCTCGAGCACGTCGATGATCCAACGACATTCCTACGATCCCTCCGTGGCCATCTTCGTGGGCACGTGGAGACGATCGTCGTGACCGTTCCGAGCGCGTTTTCGCTTCAGAACATGTGGTACGCCCTCCAAGGCAAGGAGTGCATCAACTCAGATCACCGCTATTGGTTTTCGCCCTACACCTTGGCGAAGATCATGATGCTCGCCGGGCTGACCCCGATCGATTTCCACCTGTGTAAATCGGCGCCGCCAGATTCTGAGGCGGGCGTCAGAGGACGCTTGCGGTCGATCGTTCGGGACAGCATCGTCCGCGTTTCGCCGGGCCTCGACGTCAACCTCGTCATGACGGCGAGGCTTTGATCGGCGTGTCAGACAACCCAACGCCGAGGCAGCCAGTTCGCCAGGACCATCGGGCAGGTGCTCGCGCGCAACATCCGCCGGTAGACTCGCGCTTGTGGTGGGGTTTGGCCTGTATGGCCGTCTTGGGCTCGTGCTAAGCGAGGGCCTAGAAGATTTCTTCCATCGCGAAGGGCGAGCGACCATGGCCGAAACTGAATGCTCCTGGCCTTCTGCTGTAGGGCGGCTCAGTTTCGGCCTCCCGGCCTTGCGAGCGTGCGAATGCCGGCGAAGCAGTCGCCTCGGCGCCTGTGCAACATGATTTCACCCGCCCCGAGCAACGAACCGCACGCTGCCCGTGGGATGGACGAGCCTTCGGTTCCATCAGCAGCCCGGACGTTAGCCCGGGATTCGCTCCTCGTCGCCCCTGGTTATGTCATCCCAGGAATCGTTTCGCTGATCGGCGTGCCGGTTCTATTCGGTCTATTGGGTGCCGCCAATTACGGCATCTGGGCGCTCATGAACTCGATCGCCTCGGGGGTGCCTCCAATCGCCACAAGCTCAGTTGAGGCCCTGACGCTCCGATATGGGCACCGCAGCGACGGTGGATTTCGCCTCCGCGAATTGGTCGTATCGGTTGGGGCGTCGGCAGGCATCGGTGCGGCTCTCGGCCGGATCTTCGTGCCAGATGCGTCTACGGCGGCTGTAGCGATCACGGGATCTCTCGCTGTAGCCATCAGCGTGTATCTCCTGTGGATGGCCCGATTGCAGTCGGGCCTCAGGTTCGGGGCCGTTAGCGCTGTTGCCTCGATCCGCGCTGTGATCGGACTGGCACTCGCCGTTGCAGCAGCCATGGCCACCGGGTCGGCGACTGTCGCAGTGGCAGGCCTTGCAACCGGGATCTCGGTCACCGTTCTCGCCTCAGCGATCGTTACAAACAGGAGGCAGCTTCCTCGCGCTCCGGTGGCAATCCAGGCGCGGAAGAGCTCTACGGGTCGCCTGAGCTTCGGCCTCGGATCGGTGGTCGTGGCCGTTGGGCTATTCGAATTGTCGGTCGGTGACCGGTTCGTGATGGCCACCTTTTCCAATCTATCGGACCTTGGGATATACGCCGCGGTCGATACCGTCGAGGATCTGATCCTACGGTTCTTGCCG
>JAUSJS010000224.1 GCA_030647575.1 Candidatus Limnocylindrales bacterium
CCGACCGGCACGGCCTGGTGGACGAGACAAACCGCTGGGACTGGACCGGATGCATCGCGGCCGCGCGGGCCCGGCCGCCCGCCGGCGTCCAGCGGTGTCGTGAGCTCGACCGGAACGACGGCATCGGCGCCATCGGGCAGCCTGGCGCCCGTGGCGATCCGAGCCGCGGTCCCTGGGCCGACCGTGAGTCCTGGTGCGGCGCCCGCCCGGATGTCGCCGATGACCCGCAGCTGGATCGGCGCGTCCTCGCGGGCGGCCTCCGTGTCGGCGGCCCGCACCGCGTAGCCATCCATCGCCGAATTCGCCCACGGCGGCAGCGAGACGCGGGCCTTGACGGGCTCGGCGACGACACGCCCCAGCGACGCAGCAGTGAGAACCCGCTCCGTCGCTACCGGTACGAGATCGGCCAGGATCGCGTCGCGTGCCGCCTCGACGCTGAGCAGGTCGGGCGGGGCCGACGCCGTCATCGCCACCCCCCCGCCGGGCGCTGGGCAAGGGCGCGCAGGCGCAATGCCTCGACCACGCCCTGGCGGGTCACGACCCCGGCCAGTGTTCCGGCATCCACCACCGGCAGACCGTCAAGCCCGTGGCGCTGTAGTTGCTCGAGGACGGCCCGAATGGGTGTCGCCGAGTCGATCACCGGAAGGCCCGGAGCCGCCACCATCAGGTCCTCGGCGCGTGTCGTCGCCCAGCGGTTCGGGCGGATCCGCCGAAGCTGTGCCTGCCCGATGACGCCCAAGAGGTGCGGACCGCGAACCACTGGCAGCGACGGCGACGCCGAGCCATCCAGCACGCGGGCCGCAAACGTGTCGATCGTCAGGCCCGGCGGTACGCCCTGGACCATCCGGTCCATCACATCGCCGACTCGAAGGTCCCCGACGACGGCATCGAACTGCGCTTGGCGCAGCGCCGCTCCTGACGTGCTGACCAGGAACCAGCCGCACAGTGCGATCATCAGCCCGTCGAGGGAGTCGGCCGCCACGATGACGATGAAGCCGAGCGCGGCCAGCCCGAGTCCGAACCGTCGCCCCACGCGCGCCGCGGCGCGCAACCCGAGATCGGGGTCGCCGGATCGATGCCAGGCGATGCCGCGGACCACCCGTCCGCCGTCGAGTGGGAACGCCGGCAGGAGGTTGAAGCCGCCGAGCAGGAGGTTGAGGGTTCCCACCACGACGGCCACCTCGCCCGCACCCTGGACGGCGGTGGGGCCGGCCCTGCCGGCGGCGAGACCGGCAAGCACGAGCACGGCACCCAGGGCGAAGCTGACCATCGACCCGGCGACCGCGACGACGACCTCATCGCGCGGCCGGCGCGTCGTCAGCGTCGTCGTCGCCGCCGCCCCGAAGAAGTAGACGACGACCGGCCCGTCCGAGACGCCGGCCCGCCTGGCGACGTAGGCATGGCCCAATTCATGGAGCACGGCGGACACGAGGAGGGACGCGGCCACGACGGCAGCGACCGCCCAGCGGACGGCCACGCCCATCCCGGGCTCCACCCGGCCGATCTGCCCCTCGGCCGTGACCGCGATCACGGCCATGATGACCGCCCACGAGACGTGAACGCGGATCTCGAAGCCGAACAAGCGCAGGAGCGGGATCGAGCTCATCGGCTCGTTTCCAGGGTCGTCTCGGGTTCGCGGCCGAGGACCGCCCGGGCGGGGTTGCCGGCGCGGCGCCCGGCGACGGCGGCAGTCCCCAGCGCGATGGCGATGATGACGACGCCGACGACGAGCGCGGTCTCCTCCCAGAACTGGAACGGAAACAGCTGGACGAGGCGCTCGGTCGTCGGATCGAAGGTATAGGAGCCAGCCGGGAAGAAGATCCGGTGGAAGAGCTCGAAGAGTGCGTCGAACGCGACCAGGGCGACGGCCCCGATGATGACGATCGCCCCGGTCAGACCGAGTGCGCCGCGCCGGACCGCCCGCCACGCCGCTGCCCGGTCGCGCCGCCGGCTCGCGACGATCAGGACGAGGATGGACACCGCCGCCAGCACCCAGAGCCCGACGAAGACCGACCGCACGTTGCGCATGTGTCCGCGCTCACGCTCGTCGAGGACGGCTTCTCCGTGAACCTCGACATCGAAGACCGGAGGCCCGAACGCGAGGTCGGACAGGATCGAGTCGGTTGCCGTCTTGAGCTCGTCGACGGAGTAGCCAGTCCAGGCGGTCGCGTTGGCCCGTCCCTGCTCGAACGCGACCCATGGCGGTGTCAGAAACGGCAGCACCGCCACCGTGACGATGGCGACGGCCGCAGCTAGGCCGATGAGGAGCGACGAAGCACGTCTGCCGAGGGCGTTCACCGCCCCATCCTAGCCCGTCCGAGCTGGACTACTCGTCCTCGAGCGTCTTCGCCTGGTCCCACCAACCCTCCATCGTGAGATCGGAGGGAGGGTCGACCTTGAGCTCGATGGCGGCGGTTCGGACGCGCGCCTTGAGGACGTCGAGCGGCAGCCGCTTCAGGTAGCCAAGCGAGGAGTAGCCGCTGCCGAAGTCGTCGAGTGCAAGTGTGACCCCGAGTGCCTTCAGGCGGTCGAGGATCTCCTTTGTCCGGAGAGTGTCGCGGAGGATCGCGTTCTCGCTGATCTCGAGTTCGAGCCAGTGCGGCTCCAGTCCCCACTTG
>JAUSJS010000226.1 GCA_030647575.1 Candidatus Limnocylindrales bacterium
AGATCGCCGCGATTCCGGCCGCGCCGGCGAGCGCGCCCATGAGGGTCGGCACGATGAGCAGGGCCACGCGGTTGCCGGTGATCCGGACGCCGAGAGCGGTGCCCCGCTCGCTCCGCGGCGAGCGGTTCGCGACCCACGCGATCGTCATCGGCTGGACGAGCCCGAGGCCCAGTCCGATGGCGATCATGATCCCGAACAGCACGATCGGCGAGGTCGCCAACGGCAGTCCCAGCATGCCCACGGCGGCCAGCGCCATGCTCACGGCGAGAAGTCGTGCGCGACCGAGACGCACGATCAGTGGCGCCATGAAGAGCCGCGACACGAGGGACGCCCCGGCTCGGACCGAAAGCAGCCCGCCGACCAGCCCGACCGACAGGCCGGTCGCCTCCCCGTAAGCCGGCAGGTAGGCGATCAGCACGTCCATCGTCGAGATGACGACGATGCTGACGAACATGGCCCCTCGCATTCCCGGGCGCCGGAGCACGCGCCCGGCCACGGACAAGGTTCCCGGCCCTCGCTCGGCCGGTCTCTCGGCCGGCCGATCCGGCCGTCGAGTGAGGCCGGGCAGCAGGAAGGCGAGCCCGACCGCCAACAAGGCGAGCCCGGTGCCGACCAGGAAGACCAGGCCCTCCGGGTTGTCCGGCACGAGGCCCGCGCCCGCTGCGACTGCGGGGAGGACGACCGGAGCGCCGGCGCCGCCGCTCGCGAGCATGCCGACGGCCACGATCCCAGTGGTCCCGCCGATGATCACCGCCGCGATCGCGGGGCCTGCCAGCTGGCCAATGGAGTTGACCGTCGCGTAGTGCCCGAAGCGCACTTCGCGATCCTGTCGTGGACCGTGGTTCGCGACCAATGCCTGGCCGGCCACCAGGTAGATGATCTGGCCGAGACCCATGGCGACCTGTGCCAGGGCCAGCAGCACCAGTCCGCCAGCGTAGGCGGCGATCACGCCGCCGACCGACAGCGCAACCATGGCCATGATCATGTAGCGAGAGGCGCCGACTCGATCGACGGCGCGGCCAATGGCCACCGCCAGCAGCGCTGGCAGAATCGAGAAAGCCGATTGGATCAGGCCGATCTCGACGGTGGTCGCGCCCAGGTCCAGCGCTCGATAGGTGACCGTCGGCCGCGTCGCATGGATGGCCGTGACGGTCAGGCCCGCCACCAGCATCTGGACCAGGAAGCCGCGTCGCCAGTCCGCTGGCGGCGGGAAGTCCCTGGGATCGGTCATGGCAGCTCGACTGGGCGACGGGCGAGCGTCCATCGGGCATACCGTACACTGCCGTATGCAACGCGGCCCGACTCGAAGGAGCGCGACTCGTGATTCTCGATCAGCAGGTGGTCGTTCCCGCGGCCGCGGATCGCGTCTGGGAGTTCCTGATGGACATTCCAGCCGTCAGTCGATGCGTCCCCGGCGTGGAGTCGATCGAGCGGCTCGATGACGATACCTTTGCCGGAATGTTGAAGGTCAGGGTCGGGCCGATCGGCGTCACGCTCAATGGCAAGGTCATCGTCGTCGAGCGCGACCGGGACCATCTCCGCTCCCGGATGGACGTGCAGGCCGCCGAGAAGCGGCTGAACAGTGCCGTCTCCGCCCACGCCACAGTGACCCTGATCGCGCGCTCCGACTCGGAGACCGAGGTCCACATTCATACCGAATCGTCGATCCTCGGCAAGCTCGGGGAGTTCGGCCAGGCGGTCATGCGCAAGAAGGCGGATCAGATCATCGGCGAGTTCGCCCGCAACATGGCGCGGGAACTGGCGTCGTCATAGGCTCGTGACCGGGCGGCCCACGGCGACCACCTGGTGACACGGCATGCCTAGGAAACCCTCGGGCGGACCATCCGGCCGCCGGATTTGCCGACCAGCTCGCCGTCGCGCATCACGATCCGTCCACGGACGATCGTCGCCACCGGGGCACCCTTGGTCGCCCGGCCGTCGAACGGCGTCACATGGTTCTTGCTGTGGAGGTCGTCGTCGCGGATGACGCCTTCCTTGTCGAGGTCGATGATCGTCAGGTCGCCATCCGAACCGAGGGCGATCGCCCCCTTCTGGGGGTAGATGTCCCAGGTCCTGGCGGGCCCCTCGGAGGTGGCGCGGACGAACTGCTGGAGCGTCATCCGCCCGGTGTGGACGCCGTTGGTCAGGAAGAACCGGACGCTCGTCTCGACGCCTGGGAATCCCGAGATCGCCGTCCAGATGTCGCCCGTGAGCTTCTCTTCCGCGGTGTGCGGCGAGTGGTCGGTCGCGATCATGTTGACGCGGCCGTCGTTGAGGCCCGCGAGCAGGTAGTCGCCGTGGCCCTCGCTGCCGTAGCGGACCGGTGGGTTCATCCGCAGCCGCACGCCGAGCGTGTCCATCTCCTCGGCCTTGAGGAAGACATAGTGGCCGCCGGTCTCACAGGTGACATCGACACCCTTGGCGCGCCACTCCTCGATCATGTCGAGGCCTTCGCGCGACGACAGATGGAAGATGTGGATCTTCGTGCCGATGTGCTTGGCGTAGAGGCCCATCCGCTGGATCGACTCGACTTCTGCGAGGGCCGGGCGCGAATCGACGTGCGCCTGCGGATCGGTCCGACCGGCCGCTTTGAACTTGCGGATCAGGTGCTGCATGATTTCGTTGTTCTCGGCGTGGAAGCCGATCCGCAGACCGGTCTCGGCGATTTCCTTCAAGCCGTCGAGCATCATCCCGTCGTCCGGGGCCGGGATCTTGCCGATCGTTTCACCGAGGAAGCACTTGTAGCCAACGACCCCGGCCTCGGCGATCGATTTGAGGGCCGGCACGCTGTCCTGGACGAGCAGTCCGATGATCCCGAAGTCGACGTACGACTTCTCCTCGGCCAGCTTCTTCTTCAGCTCGACGCCGGCGACCGTATCGGTCTTGGGGTTCGTGTTCGGCATGTCGATCACGGTCGTCACGCCGCCCATGACCGCCGCGGTCGAGCCCGTTCGCCAATCTTCCTTGTATTCGAAGCCCGGCTCACGGAAGTGGACGTGGCCGTCGATGACGCCGGGCACCACGTGCTTGCCGGAGGCGTCATATTCCTCTTTCGCCGTCAGGCCGAGCTCTCCCGGGGCCGCGATGGCGACGAACTTGCCGTCCTTGACGGCGAGATCGGCCGGGAAGGTCGCGGTCGAGGTCACGACGGTCCCGTTCCTGACGATCAGATCGGCGTGGTCTGTCATGGTCTGTCCTGTGCTCCTCGCTGGCCCGATGTCGTCGACGCGGCGAATCGGCTGGGCTTCCGGTGGTGATGAGTTTGCGAGCGCTTCCGCCCGTCCGGCCTGAGCCTCGCTACATCCGCGGGTCCGGCGCCTGGGGATCGAGGATCCAGCCCCACTGCCGGCGCGTCTCCCGGGACACCTCCGCGGTGACGACCGGCTCGGCGAAGCGGTCCTTCCACTCCCATGGCTTGGTCGCGTCGATCAGCAGGCGCGAGTTGAAGCCGCGCTCGTCGGGGTGGATCGCCGGATCGAGCGGCCCGCTCCAGGCTCGCTTGATGATCGTGATGTCACGATCGGGATCGCAGCGGGTCATGATCGCCCAGAGGACGTCGTCCATGTCGAAGATGTCGATGTCCGGGTCGACCGCCACCACGATCCGGCCGGCGTAGGCGGAGGTGCCGGTCTGGCCGCCGACCAGCAGGGCCTGGGTGGCATGGCCGGGATAGGACTGGTCGACCGCGACGATCGTCATCATCCGGTTGCCAGAGACCGGCGGGCACCAGACGCCGGTGATCTTCGGCACTCCGGCGCGCTTCAGCTGGTTCTCGATCAAGGCCGACTTGAGGTAGGCCAGGAAGCGGTTGTCCTCGTGCGGCGGCTTGCCCTGCGGGCAGCCCAGCAGGATCGGGTTGGTGCGGTGGTAGATCGCGGCGACGCGGATGACCGGCGTCTGACCCTCACCACTTGCGTAGTACCCCATCCACTCGCCGTAGGGACCCTCGTCGTGGCGCTCTTCCGGATCGATCCAACCCTCGATGACGATCTCGGCGTTGGCCGGGAAGGGCAGCCCGGTGTGCTTGCCGCGGACGACCTCGACCGCCTCGCCACGGACGCCGCCGGCCCAGTCGAGCTCGCTCTGGCCGTAGGGAATGCCCTCGGCGCACGAGGCCATGAACAGGAGCGGGTCGGCCCCGACGACCACCGCGACCGGGATCCGCTCACCTCGCGCCAGGTACTTGTCGCGGATGAGCCTGCCGTGCTTGCCCGGGCTGATGTACATCCCCATCGTGTCGCGGCTGAAGATCTGGTTGCGGTAGGTCCCGACGTTGACCCAGTCTGAGTCGGGGTCCTTCAGGATGTTCATGCTGGCCGTGCCGATGTAACGGCCGCCGTCGAGGGGATGCCAGACCGGGACCGGGAAGGCCTCGAGGTCGATCGCATCCCCTTCGACGATGTTCTCGAAGATGGGGCCGGTGGCGACCTCGACTGGCGGGATCGGGCTGAAATCCTCGAGGACTCCGCGCCAGAAGCTGAACAGCCCGTCGTGGGTCGCCGACTCCGGCGGCAGGCCGAGCGTGACCGCCTGGCGGGCCGGATTGCCGCTGCAGTTGACGATCACCCGGTGGCCGCTCGGGTATCCCGGGATGTCGTCGAACACGACGCACGGCGACTCCTCGGCGTGGTCGAGCATCTCCGTGATCGCGCCGATCTCCGACTCCCAGTTTGCGCCGTGGACGACCCGGAGCTCGCCGAGCGTCTCGGCCCGGGCCATCCACTCGCGGGTGTCTCGCCAAGGAGAAAGCCGCTCGGCCGCCTTCTGAGCGACGTCTCTGGTGATCGCCACGGCCCACTCCAATCGAGACTGAACGGTTGAAGTCGAAGCTCGCAACGCCCGGCTCATCGGACGAGGCAGATTCATTGTATGCAGCTGTATCTTAGGGTGCCCGGCGTTCTCCGGTCAATTGCAGGGTGCCCCTTCGGGACAATCACGCCGTCGCGGTGGGTGCGACGGCCGGGCATTCCGGAGACGCGCCGGCGGCGCTCAGCCGTCGCCTAGGATCGCCCTGGCGATCTCGACGAACAGGCCGCTCGGGATGAAGGCGACCCCGCTATCGTCGGCGATCGCGATGTCGCCTGCCCGGACCTGGATGCCGGCCAGGTCGACCGGTCCGTTGATCTCCGCGGCCTCGATCCGGAAGCGTCCGGTGGCCGGCGTGCGCCGGCCGCACCAGACGGGCAGGCCCGTCGCGACGATCTCGTCGACGTCGCGGACGTCGCCGGCCACGAGGCAGGCCGCGATGCCGGCGCGCTGGGCGGCCTGCGCGGCCTCGCCGCCCAGGAGCGAAGCAGGTGGCCCGGACGGACCGACGATCAGCGCGACATCGCCGGCCTCGGCAAGCCCGAACAACGTGCGATGGGCCATCAAGGCGCTCCCGTCCGCGATCGTTTGAAGCGGCGTCGTCCGGGCCGGGAGATAGCGCAGGGTAATGGTCCGTCCGCCGGCCGTTCGTCCCGGTTGGAGGGGGGCAAGACAGGTGCTCGGAACGGTCAACGCCAGGCCGCGCCGGTCCAGCTCATCGCTCACCGCCGCGGTGACACCGGACCGGGCGCACAGCGCTGCCAGCAGCGCGGAATCGGGCGGTGAGACCTCGAGGCGGGCCAGGAGCGGGGGGCGGTACGAGCCAGTCGGCAACGTGGGCGCTGGTGATCGTGTGTCCATCGAGCGCTCCTGCCTTTCCCGATCGGCGCTGCCAACAGGCTGGCCCGGCGCCACAGCATACAATCGGCCTCGGGTCGAGAACGCGGATGTGCAGACGCAGGCCGGGAGCGCGGTCGGTGTTGTGGAGGTTGGAACCCTGTGAACGCCCGGAGCCGCGCCGCCCGGCGCCGGATCGTCGCGACATGACGTTCGCGCCCGAGGTCTATCTCTTCTTCGTCGCCGTCGTCCTGGTGGCCGCGTTCCTCAACGGTGCCGCCGGCTACGGCTTCGCCGTTGTCGCTGTCGCCGGCTTTGCATTCGTCCTGGACCCGAAGCTCGGCATCATCGTCATCAGCTTGATCACCCCGGTTCTGACGACATCCCAGCTCCACCGCCACTGGGCCTTTCGCGGTGTCACACGGCGAATCGCCGTGGTCCTTGTCGCCTCGATGGTCGGATCGGTCTTCGGGACCCAGCTGCTGATCATCCTGCCCGGATACGTCCTATTGCTCCTCCTTGGGATCTTCGCCTTGTGGTATGCGGTCAGCTCGCTCCGGAACGGCCCGATGCGGCTGTCACCGGAGAAGGAGCGCTACGCCGCGCCTGCCGTCGGGCTGCTCGCCGGGATCGTCAACGGCGCGGTCGGCGCCGCCGGCCCGGTTCTGGGCAGCTACCTGTTGGCGATCGGCCTGAAGGGTCGCGACTGGGTGTTCGCGATCTCGGTCGTCTTCTGGGCGATGTCGCTCATCCGAATGCTGACGCTGGCGGCGGCTGCTCAATACCAGCTCGAGATCGTCCTGCTCGGACTCGGGCTCGCGGTGCCCGCCTACCTGGCCCAGTCCGGCGGGTTCGCCATGCAGGCGCGGTTCTCGGCCGAGACCTTCCAGCGGATCATCCTGATCGTCCTCCTCCTGGCCAGCGCCAACCTGCTTTCGCGCGGCATCAGCCAGGCCATCGCCTCACTCTGACCCCGGACGCGTGCGCCCGCCTCGAGGACGACATCCGGACGGAGCGCGACGACTGCGGCACCGTCCGTAGCCGATCAGGCCCGCTGTTGGGGCCACGACCCGACCGTGTCGAGGTAGCGGATCGCCTCGTCGAGCGAGACGACGTCGGCATACTTCTGATCCATGTCGAAGAGGTTGATCGCGTGGGTCGCTTCGTGCCGGTCGAAGACGCACTCCTCCGCAATGAGAACCCGGTAGCGGAAGCTCTTGCCGTCGACCACGGTGGCCCTGACGCATCCGCTGGTGGACTCACCGGCCACGACGATCGTGTCGACCCCGAGCCCGGTCAGAAGGCCGGCGAGGGGCGTCCCCCAGAACGCGCTGGGGGCGATCTTGTGGATGACCGGTTCGCCGTCGATCGGCGCCAGCTCGTCGACGATCTCGTAGCGCCGGCGCCGACGATTCGCCGCGGCCTCGCCTTCGGCAGGCTGGCCACCGCGCGGCGACGGGTCTCGCCAACCGGGCAGGCTGTCGTTGCCGGTGATGTGGAGGACCGGGATGCCCAGCCGCCGAGCTTCGGCCAGGAGCCTCTGGATGTGCGGGAGCGCCTGCCAGCCGGCGAGGCCGCAGCTGCCCGGCCACGTCCGGCTCGCCTCGAGGAGCGGTTCCGGCTCGTCCCCAAAGACCCCACGATAGATGTCGACGAGGAGCACGGCCGGCCGGCTTCCCGTGCCCTTCCTGGCGGCGGGCGCCATCGCCACGTGCGCGCGGTCCTGCTCGGTCAGGAATCGATCCCAGATACGTTCGTCCATCTGAACCTCGTGCGATCATGGCGCGCCTCCAGCGCCGCCGTGCGAGCCATTCCGTAATGCAAAAGTATACTGTGGAAAGCAGCCGCTTCTGCCACGACTCGAGCGATCAAGAGGCAACGACGATCGAAATGTGGGTCGATCCGGAGAACAACCGCCCCGAGGCCGGGGGCTCCGCGCCCATGCCGCCGCCTCCCGCCCGGGAGCCCGGCCTCCGCCGGAGCGCGAGACATCGTCGGTCGAACCGCCCGGTCACTGTCGGCGTGGTCGCCGAATGAGCGAGCGGACGGACAGGCCCAGCCCTGGGTCGGCGCTGCGTGCCCTTCTCGCTCGGCCGGAGCCGCTCGTCCTGCCGGGCTGCAGCGACGCCCTGACCGCGCGACTCGCCGAGCGGGCCGGCTTCGGGGCCGTCTACGCGACCGGCGCTGGAATCGCCAACACGATGCTCGGCGTGCCCGACGTCGGCCTGACGACGATGACCGAGATGGCCGACCAGGTCGCCCGGATCGTCTCGGCGGTCGGGGTGCCGGTCGTCGCCGACATCGACACCGGCTTCGGCAACGCCATCAATGCCCGCCGCGCGGTCGCCGAGTTCGAGCGGGCCGGGGTCGCGGCGATCCAGATCGAGGACCAGGTCTTCCCGAAGCGCTGCGGCCACCTCAGCGGCAAGGAGATCGTGTCCCTGCCGGAGATTCTGGCCAAGCTTTGCGCGGTGCTGGACGCCCGGCGCGACCCGGCCCTCGTCGTGATCGCCCGGACGGATGCCCTCGCCGTCGACGGCTACGAGGCGGCGATCGAGCGCGGTTGCGCCTTCGCGGAGGCCGGGGCGGATGTCGTCTTCGTCGAGGCACCGACGGACCTCGACCAGCTGGCCGCGACGCCGAGCCGAATTGCGGCTCCGTTGCTGATCAACATGGTCGAAGGCGGACGCACGCCGCTGCTCGGCGCGACCGAGCTCGGGGCCATGGGCTACCGGATCATCCTGTTCGCCAACACCGCCATCCGGATCGGCGCCCGCGCCGTCCGGGACGCCTTCACGGAGTTGCGGGCGACCGGTGACAGCCGGGGGCTGCAGGGACGGATGCTCAGCTGGGAGGACCGCCAGGCCCTCGTCGGCTTGCCGGAGATCGAGGCGCTCGAAGCGCGCTATCGAAACGAATGAGCCGGCGTGGCGCGCGAGGCGCGACCTGGCGGCAGGAGGACGAAACGTGGTGACAGACGCTGTGCCGGTGCGTTGCTCGATCCTGCGCGGCGGGACGAGCAGGGCCGTCTTTTTCCTCGCCAACGACCTGCCGGCGGGGCGTCCGGCCATCGAGCCCCTCCTGCTGAACATCTTCGGCAGTCCGGACATCCGCCAGATCGACGGTCTGGGTGGAGCGACCTCGCAGACCAGCAAGGCCGCGATCATCGGGCCGCCGACCCGCCCGGACGCCGATGTCGATTACACGTTCGCCCAGGTCACCGTCGGCCAGCAGCTCGTGGACTGGGGCGGCAATTGCGGCAACATCTCGGCGGCGGTCGGGCCGTTCGCCATCAACCAGGGCTTCGTCCGCGCCTGCGAGCCGATCACGACGGTCCGCGTCCACAACACGAACACCGGCAAGATCATCCTCGCGCACGTTCCGGTCCGCGGCGGCCGAGCCGCCGAAGAAGGCGACTACGCCGTCCCTGGGGTGCCCGGAACGAGCTGCCGGATCCTGCTCGAGTTCAGCGACCCCGCCGGCTCCCTGACCGGACGGCTTCTCCCTACCGGCAATCCGCGCGACCGGCTCGAACTGGACGACGGCCGCTCGTACGAGGTCTCGATCATCGACGCGGCGAATCCCGTCGTCTTCGTCGCGGCCGGGTCGCTCGGCCTCACCGGCACCGAGCTGCCGCTCGAGATCGAGGCCGCGACGGCCGCCACCGACGTGCTCGAGGCACTCCGGAGCGTGGTCGCGGAGATGCTCGGGCTGGTCCCCGACCGGCGCAACGCGACGCAGGTCACGCCGGGGTTGCCGAAGGTCGGGTTCGTGGCGCGGCCGATGGCCTACACGACGACGGCCGGCGTCGAGGTCCCGGAGAGCGCCGTCGACCTGACCGGCCGGCTGATGTCGATGCAGACCGCCCATCGCTCGTACATGGCCACCGGGGCGATCGCCACGGCGGCGGCGGCCTTCGTCGACGGCTCGATCGTCCATGAGCTGGTTCGGCCGATCGACGGGCGGCCGATCGCGGAGAGCATCCGGATCGGCCATCCCTACGGCGTGATGGAGGCGGTCGTCAATGGCGACGGTCCGGCGGCCGTACCGGCGATCCGGGGCGTCGCCCTCGGGCGGACCGCGCGGCACATCCTCGACGGTCAGGTCTGGGTGCCGCGCAGGCTCGTCGCTGGTTGAGCCGGGCGGTCGCCGGCGTCGCGGTCGGCTGGCTCAGTAGGTGTCGAACATCCGCTGAATCTCGTCGACGTCGCTGGTCCGGGTCAGGCCCAGCGCGAGCAGGATGCGGGCCTTCCACGGCTGGAGGTTGTCGGCGGCCGACCAGCCCTTGCGCTTGAGTCCGGGGCTGGTGACGGTCCGTCCGGACCCGACCCGGGTCCCCTGGACGACAACGGTCCCGGCGGCCTTCGCTCGGTCGAGCGCCGCGTCCTCCGCGGGCGTCGGGCGACCGGCGCCGGTCCCGGCACTGACGATCCCGCGCGCCCCCGCGGCGACGGCGGCATCGATCATGACGCCATCCGCCCCGAGGTAGGAGACGACGATGTCCACCCGGGGCAGGCCGTCGACCCCGGCCAGATCGAACTCGGTCTCGGTCGTGTGCGGCCGCAGCGGCCGGTGATAGAAGAGGACCCTGCCGTCGTTGTCGGCGTAGCCGAGCGGCCCGAGGTCGCGGCCCTGGAACGTCTCGACCCGGTAGGTTGCCGTCTTGGTCACGTCGCGGGCGGAGTGGATCGTGTCGTTCAGCACGACGAGGACACCCATGCCGCGCGATTGGGGCGCGCCTGCCACCCGGACACCGCTGAGGAGATTGAGGTAGCCGTCGGCCGAGATAGCCGATGACGGCCGCATCGCCCCGACGATGACGACGGGTCGATCACGCTTGACCGTCAGGTGGAGGAAGTAGGCAGTCTCCTCGAGGGTGTTCGTCCCGTGCGTGATGACGACGCCGTCGGCGCGATCCTCATCGAAGATCTGGTGGATGAGCGCGACCAGGTCGAACAGGTCCTGATCCTTGATCGACTGGCTCGGGAGGCGCCGGAACGGGATCTCCTCCACGTCCGCGATGGACGCCAGCTCCGGGACCCTGGCAACAAGCTCGCCGTCCTCGAGGCGCTTGCCGGCCTCGATGTAGAACGCGAGGTCGAGCCGGTCGACCCCGACCGAATCGATCGTTCCGCCGGTGAAGATCAGGGCCACCCGCGGCCGACGCTCCATGTCGCTCACTCTGGAATGCACCTCATCCCGACGACGTCTGGGGGCCGATTGCGAGGAGCCTCAGGCGAGGGCCTTCTCGAACTCCTGGAGCTGCATCCGGACGACGTACTCGCGAGCCGCGGCAAGGTGCGCCCGCGCCGCGGCCTCGGCGACCTCGGGATCGTGGTTCTCGAGGGCCGTGACGATGTCGCGGTGCTCGTTCAGGACATGGTCCACTCGTTCCGAGCTCGCAAACGGCAGGGTCGTGAAGCGGCGAACGAAGTCGCGGAGATCCCGTCCCAGGCGCTCCAGCATCTCGTTGCCGGCCGCGGCATAGATGACGTCGTGGAAGTGCGTGTTCGCGACCACGACCTGTTCGCGTCGGCCATCGGAGATGGCCTGCTCCATCGCGTCGACTACGACTCGCAGGCGGGCGAGCTCCGACGGTGTGATCCGGTGCGCCGCGAGCCGTGCGGCGAGCCCATCGAGCGCCTCGCGGACGATGAAGACATCCTCGATCTCACGGGCGTCGGGGGCATGGACGACCATGCCGCGCGCCGGGTCGGCCAGGACGAGGTTCTCGACAGCGAGCCGCTTGAGCGCCTCGCGGACGGGCGTTCGGCTGACTCCGAACTCAGCCGCGATCGCCAGCTCGATCAGCCGCATGTCCGGCGCCAGGGCCCCGGAGATGATCTGCTCCTTCAGCGAGCGGTAGACGAACTCGCTGCTCTGGAGCCCATCCTTGCGTGTGACATGAGATGTGCGCATTGCCCGCCTATCGATTCTGAGATTGTTGCGGCTCGGCATATCGCCGCATGCAACCTTCCGCAGGCGAGTATATGTCAATCAGCGGCCCCCGGAATGGTCGTCCACTTTCGCTTTGCACTTCCGACATACGCGGTCTAGAATGCCGCGGCATACCGTCGTGCATCTGCATTGCGGATGGGGCCTGCCGGCGCTGCGCGAGGAGGGAACGCGCATTCGCGGCAGCAGGTAGCTGGGAGTCGAGCACATGCGACGACAATCGGTCAAGCGGACGTTGGCTCTGGTCCTCGGCGGGGCATTCCTCGTCGGGGCATGTACGAGCGGCGGTGCGACCACCGCGCCATCCACGGCGCCCAGCGCCGCGCCATCGAGCGCGGCCTCGACGGAGCCCAGCGTGGCGCCGACCGAGCTCCCGGGCACCAAGACCTTC
>JAUSJS010000227.1 GCA_030647575.1 Candidatus Limnocylindrales bacterium
GGATCGCCCGGGCGATGGCGCTCACGTCGTCGCCGCCGGTCGCGGTCGGCCAGAAACCGATCCCGATCAGGCCGCCGGTGTCGGCGATCCCGCGCAGGTGCGCGTCGGACAGGTTGCGGGCGTTGTCGCACGTGCCACGGACACCGGTGTGCGACGCGATCACCGGGCGCCCGGCCATCGACAGGACGTCATCGATCGTGGCAGCCGAGGCATGGGCGACGTCCACGATCATGCCCCGCGCCTCCATCCGCTCGACCACCTCGCGCCCCGCCGGCGTCAGGCCGCCCTTGGCGATGCCGTGCGCGGAGCCGCCGAATGCGTTATCGAAGAAATGGCTCGGCGACATCATCCGGAAGCCCGCATCGGCGACCACCTCGACGTTGGCCGGATCGCCGTCGAGCGCGTGGGCGCCCTCGATCGCCAGCAGGCCCGCGCTGATCGCCGAGCTCGCGTGCCTCCGTTCCAGGTAGGCGGCCAGGTCCGCCCGCGAGCGGATGAGCGCGAATCGGCCATTCGAGCGGCTGGCGAACGCGTTGGCCCGGGAGGCGAGATAGAGGGCTCTGGCCAGCAGACTCCGCCACGTGGCGGGCGGCCAGCCAGCGGCGAGCGCGAGCAGGATGACGTCGTCGCTGCGCTCGTCGTTGCGCTCGAGGTTGAGGTGGCGCGGGGTTTTCGTCGTCGCGGCCAGGACTTGCAGGGCGACGTTGCCCTCGATCATGCGCGGGATGTCGACCTGGCCTTGATCGCTGCGGCGAAGGAGGTCGCGACCCCAGAGCAGCGAGTCGGCGTGGAGGTCCACGACCTGTAACTCGCGATGGAACTCGCGGGCGCGCGCCGAGGCCTCGTACGGCGGCCCCTTCGTGGTGGGGCAGAGCCGGCGCTCAGTCCGTGCGACCACCGCCCGCCCGGCGAAACGCGACCCCAGCCCGGCCAACGCGCCGGCCGCCGCGGCCAGCGCGACCCGCCGGCGGACCCTCATGCTGGTCAGCCCAGCCGCCAGCGGGTCGGGCGGATCAAGATCGGCACGGGGTAGTTGGCCGACAGCCATTCGGGCGTCCAGCCGTAGCGCTCGATCATGTGGCGGTGCTTGGCCTGATACGCCGGGTTGGCCGAGGACGGCGGAAGGCTCAGGTCGATGCGCGCCTCGCCTTCCATGGTCACGACCTCGTCACCATCAGGGTCGGTGTTGAGGTTGAAGGAAACGCGTGGGTTCGCCTCGACATTGGCGTTGCGCGGGGCGCGGATGTGCGAATAGATCAGGATCTCCCCGTTCTGCCAGAGGAACCAGATCGCCGAGCTCTGGGGCTGGCCGTCGGGATTGATCGTCGTGAGCCAGCCCATCAGCTCGGTCTCGAGGCGCTCCAGGGCGCGAGCATCGGCCTCCGTAGCTGGATCGAGGGTGCGGATCGGTTCCTCCTCCCGGTCAGGTCGTCGCGCGCACTTCGTCGAGGAAGGCGAGTGAGCGGGCCTCGCGTTCCAGGGCGCCACGCACGAAGTCTCGCAGGGCCGCCTCCGTTTCGCGCTCGACGGCCGGTGCCAGGCGGAGCGCTGCGATCGCTTCGATGTCGAGCCGCTGGTAGGCCTTGAGCAGCTTGAGGGCCTCCAGCGTCAGGCCGGCCCGCTCGTGCTGCGGCCCGGGACAGCGTTCGCACAGCAGGCCGCCGAGCGGCGGCACCCAGCGGTACCGTTCGTTCGCCTCCAGTACGCGGTCGCACTCCACGCAGCGGTCGACCTCGGGGCGCTGGCCGAGCTCGTCGAGCAGGTGGATCTCGTACCAGCGGGCCACGCGACCGGGCGCCATTCCGGCATCGAGCAGCTCATAGGCCCGGTGTAGGAGGGCGTACAGGGGCTCGGCGGCGTGACGCTCCTCGAGCGAACGGTCGGCCAGCTCGGCGAGGTACCAGGCGGTGGCCGTGGATTCGAGCGAGTCGCGCAGGTTCAGCCAGGCATGACCGACGCTCACCTGGGTCACGACATCGAAGGTGCGCCCGCGAGCGAGGGCGACGGTCAGCTCGGCGAACGGCTCAAGGCTGCCGCCCAGGCGCGACGTGGGACGGCGGATCCCCTTGGCGATCGCCTTGAGCTTGCCAAGCGTGGGGGTGATGAGCGTGAGGACCCGATCCGCCTCGCCAAGATCGAAGCGGGAGAGGACGATCGCCTCGGTCGTGTAGCGGCGCGGGATCGGCATTGGCGCGACGGTATCACCGCCCGGGCAAGGGTGGATCCGGGGGGGGCGTCCAGGGCGGTCACCGATGGCAATGGATCGGCGAATTCGCTCGAACATCGGCCGCGGAGGACTGATCCAAACCGGCTGGTGCTGCGTACCCGGGGCAGACGCCGGTGCGCTTACGTCCCTCGCGCCGGCGTCAATCCGCGTGGCCCGCACGAGGCCACCTCAACAGGCTACCTGCACCGAACACGTTTCGTGTACACTGCCCGGCATGGCGACCGCCTCCCAGGATCTCGACCTCGCCACGCTCATCGCCGACACGGAAGCCGAGATCGTCCGCCTCGTCCAGGACCACGATCCGTCGACGCGCGGCCTCTACGAGATGGTTCGCTATCACCTCGCGCTCGATGGCTCGGGCGCGTCGGGCGGCAAGCGGATCCGACCGCTCCTGGGCCTCCTCGCCTATGCCAGCATCACCGGCGACCACCGACTCGCGCTGCCCGGTGCCGCCGCCGTTGAGCTCGGGCACAACTTCTCCCTGGTCCACGACGACATCGAGGACGGCGACACCGAGCGGCGCCACCGCGCGACGCTCTGGACGATCTACGGCGTCCCGCAGGCGATCAACACGGGTGACGCACTGTTCAGCCTGTCGCGGATCGCCCTCCACCGCCTGACGGACCTCGGCTTCTCCGACGCGAAAGTCCTGCGCTTGATGCGCCTGTTCGACCAGACCTGCCTTCGGCTGTGCGAGGGGCAGTATCTCGACATCGCGATGAGCCGATCCGCCGAGCTGATGACCGTCGAACTCTATTTCGACATGATCGGGCGGAAGACCGCGGCGCTCATCGCCGCCTCGATCGAGTCGGGCGCGCTGCTGGCCACCGATGACGAGTCGGTCATCAGTCGATACCACGACTTTGGCTGGGCGCTGGGGATTGCGTTCCAGCTCAACGACGACCTGCTGGGGATCTGGGGCGCGGAGCAGGCGACCGGCAAGGAGCCGTCCGACGTCGCCCACAAGAAGAAGACCCTGCCGGTCATCTACGCCTACGGGCATGCCGGTCCCGAGGACCGCGACCGCCTCGCCGCGTTCTACGCGAGTCCCGATCCCGGTTCGGTCGAGGTCGCCGAGATCATCGCCATCCTGGAGCGCAGCGGCGCGCGCGAGTACACCCGCGGTCAGGCGCGCCGGTACCGCGACGAAGCCCTGGCCGAGCTCGATGCCGCCGGCGTGGTCAAGCCCGCGGCGCGCGAGCACCTCGAGCGGATCATCGTCTCGGTCATTAACGCGTAGAGGGTCCGGGGCGCACGGACGGCCAGGGCCGAGCCCCCCTTCGCTCGTCGCGTCCACGCGGCTCGTATCGGGCTAGCGGTCCGCCTCGTCGTCATCGGGCCCGCCGTCGCCTCGATCGCGAACGACCAGGACCTTGCCGACCCGCCGCCCGTCGGTTGTCTCGACGGTCAGGGTGAGCCCATTGATGCTCACCTGGTCGCCCGGTTTGGGCACGCCACCGATTCGGTGGTAGACCAGCCCGCCGACCGTGTCGTACTCGTCCTCGTCCTCGAGACCCAGCGTGATGTCGAACAGCTCGGCCAGATCGTCGACGTCGGCTCGTCCGTCGATCCGGGCTTCGTCGTCGGAGAGCTTGACGATGAGCGGCTCCTCCTCGTCGTACTCGTCCTGGATCTCGCCGACGATCTCCTCGAGCAGGTCCTCGATGGTGACCAGGCCGGCCGTCCCGCCGTACTCGTCGAGCACGATCGCGATGTGGACCTTGC
>JAUSJS010000234.1 GCA_030647575.1 Candidatus Limnocylindrales bacterium
GCGGCGTAACAGGCCGGTTACGGTAGTTCGATAGCGGGGGATGTCAGACTCCGCGCCTGTTCGGGGTCTGGGTGTTTGAGATTTGAAAATCGCTATGCCAGAACAACGCGGGCATGCTTTCAGAGCGCCGTCTGGTGGCAAAGGCATCTTGTTATCTCCGGACCCCGCGGCCCTAGGAGCCCACAACTGGTAATTCTCATCGCTTGTGTCGGTCAGCCGCTTTGCGTACGCTGAGGTCAGGGATGCGACAGCCGTAATGGAAGGCAATGCGGTGCGGCACCACATGACGGCCGGCTACGCGTGGCGAGACATCGATGACCACTCTGAGATCCGCCGATCCCCTCTGGTACAAGGATGCCGTTTTCTATCAGCTCAACGTCAAGTCGTTCGCCGACAGCAATGCCGACGGCATCGGTGATTTCCCCGGACTGACCTCGAAGCTCGATCACCTCGCCTCGCTCGGAGTGGACTGCCTGTGGCTGCAGCCCATGTATCCCTCGCCGTTCAAGGACGACGGGTATGACATCTCCGACTACACGAGCATCCATCCGGGGTACGGTACGCGCCAGGATTTCGAACACTTTCTGAGCCAGGCGCACGCGCGCGGGCTGCGCGTCATCATCGAGCTCGTGCTCAACCACACATCTGATCAGCACGCATGGTTTCAGGAAGCGCGCAGCTCTACGGACAACCCGCGTCGCGACTGGTATGTGTGGAGCGAGACCGACGATCGCTATCGTGGGGTTCGCATCATCTTCATCGACACCGAGCTTTCGAACTGGGCCTGGGACCCGGTGTCGAAGTCGTACTACTGGCACAGGTTTTTCAGCCATCAGCCCGACCTCAACTACGACAACCCTGCAGTTCGTGAAGAGATCTGGGCAGTGATGAAGTTCTGGTTGAATCTCGGCGTCGACGGGTTTCGCGTGGACGCGGTCCCTTACCTTATCGAGCGCGAGGGCACGTCGTGCGAGAACCTGCCCGAGACGCATGCCGTGCTGAAGGAGCTACGCGCCCGCCTCGACGCGGACTTCACGGGTAAAGTGCTGCTGGCCGAAGCCAACATGTGGCCGGAGGACGTCCGCCCGTACTTCGGTGCGGGCGACGAGTTCCACATGTCGTTCCACTTTCCTATCATGCCCCGCATGTTCATGGCGCTCCGACTCGAAGACCGCAAGCCGCTCCTCGATATCATCGAGCGCACGCCGAGCATTCCCGACTCCTGTCAATGGGGCATCTTCCTGCGCAACCACGACGAGCTGACCCTCGAGATGGTGACGGAGATCGAGCGGCAGTACATGTGGGACGAGTACGCCAAGGACCCGCGAGCCCGCATCAATCTTGGCATCCGACGCCGGCTCGCGCCGCTCGTGGAAGGCGATCGACGGCGCATCGAGCTGATGAGCGGCCTGCTCATGTCACTGCCTGGGAGCCCGATCCTCTATTACGGCGACGAGATCGGGATGGGCGATAACGTCTACCTCGGCGATCGGAACAGCGTGCGCACGCCGATGCAGTGGAACGGTGGCTTCAACGCCGGCTTTTCGGGTGCTGATCCCGAGCGCCTGTGGCTCCCGCTCATCTCGAATGCCGTGTACGGATATCAAGCCGTCAATGTCGAGTCGCAAGAGCGAAACTCGACATCGCTCCTGAACTGGACGCGGCGCCTCATCGAGGTTCGGCGCGTCACTAAGGTCTTCGGCCGCGGGTCGATCGAATTTCTCAAGCCCGAGAACCATCGCGTGCTGGCGTTCACGCGGACGCAGGGACGCGACACGGTGCTCGTGGTCAGCAACCTTGCCGGAACCGCGCAGGTGGCCGAGCTCGATTTGGCCCGGCTCGCCGGCGCCATCCCCATCGAGATGTTCGGCGGCAGCATTTTTCCGCGAATCGGCCACGAGCCGTACATCATGATGATGGGGCCGTACGACTTTTATTGGTTCCGGCTGCGTTGGCTCTAGTGGAGACCGAGAGCGCCCTTTCCGACGCGTTGCTCCGGCAGCTGATCGCCGTCGGCCAGGTGGACATCCTGGTCGGACTGCCGACATTGAATAACGCGGCGACGATCGTCGGCGTCGTTCGCGCGGTGCACGAGTGCTTCACGCGCGACTTTCCCCGCCTGCGCACCGTCATGATCAACTCCGACGGCGGCTCGACAGACGGAACGCCCGATCTGATTCGCGTCGCATCGTTCACCGAAGCGGATATGGTCCAGACGTCGCACTCGCTTCGCACACTCCATCGCGTCGTCGCGCCATATCACGGCTTGCCGGGAAAGCACGCTGCGCTTCGTACCGTCTTTGCCGCAGGCGAGCTGATGCAGGCGAAGGTGCTCGTGGTCATCGATCCCGGCGGCCCGGCGACCACCGCCGATCGCGTCACCGAGCTCATCGCTCCGATCGCTCGCGCCGACATCGAGTTCCTTGCGCCGCGCTATCGACGGCATCCTCGCGACGGCGTCCTCATCACGCAGCTCGTACGCCCGCTCGTGCGCGCGCTGTACGGCGTCGCGCTCGACGAACCGCTTGGCGCCGAGTTCGCCTGCTCGCGGCGTTTCGCGTCTCACTGTCTCGAGCAGGACATCTGGAATCACGAGGCCGCGAGGTTCGCGATCGATCTGTGGCTCCGCACCGAGGCCCTCGCCGAGCGGTTCACGGTCGGTCAGATTTGGCGGCCGACGAAGGCCGCAGGCACGCGGACAACGCTCCGCGAGGCGGTGCGCCAGGTCGTTCTCTCATTGATCGAGAGCCTTCGCGCGCACGAGTCGTTCTGGCTGAGGACCAACGACATCGCGGAGCTGCCCACCTGGGGCATCGATCCGATCGTCATGCCAGACGTCGCCATTTGGAACTACCAGACCCTGGCGGAGCACGCCCGTCACGACATCGTCGAGATCAAACCTCTGCTCGAGGAGGTGCTCGAGCCGGATGTCTTCGCGCGACTCATAGATGACAGCTCGGCCGCGAGCGCCCGGCTCGACGACGAGCTCTGGGTCCGGATCGTGTATACGTTCGCGGCCGCGACACGTCGCGGTCGCACCAACATCGAGCACCTGGCTGACATGTTTGCGCCGCTCTACATGTGGCGCGCTTCGGCCTTCATGTCGCAGACTGCGTCTGAATCGCCGGCAATCGTGCAGGCCAGACTCGACTCCCTCTGTGAGACGTTCCTACGTCTGAAGCCAGTCCTCGTCGCCCGCTGGTCGGTCGAAGTGTGAGGTTCACGATGATTCAAGAGATTGCCAATGCGCTCCGCCAGTCATGGGGCAACTTCGCCACCGCGTTCGTGCTGTTCGTGCCGCGACTCGTCGCCGCCACCATCATCTTCGCCGGGGGATTTATCGTATCGCTCCTCGTCCGCCGGGTCATTCAGTGGCTGCTGGCGTGGCTGGGCGCCGATCGCCTGTCGGTGCGCACCGGTGCGAGCGAGATGCTGCGCAGAGCCGACATGCCGACTGCTGAAGCGCTCATCGCGAAGATCGTGTTCTGGATTGTCTGGATCGGGTTCATCGTCTCGGCGGTCGACACGCTGCAGTTCGAGCCGTTTCGGGGACTCGTCGAGGAGTTCTTCCGGTTCGTTCCGCGCTTCTTGGTCGCGCTGCTGGTGCTCGCGATCGGCTTCCTGGTCGGCAATTTTCTCTGGCGCGCAACGCTGCTGGCTTCGGTGAATGCCGGGCTGCCAGGCGCGCGCCTGCTGAGCGGCGCACTGCGCGTCCTCGTGATCGCGATCGGGGTCGTGATGGCGCTCGAGCAGCTGGGACTGGCCACTGCCGTGGTGCTGACAGCGTTCGCCATCACGTTTGGCGCGCTCATGCTGGGCCTAGCGATCGCGTTCGGCCTGGGCGGGCGAGACGCCGCAAAGCAACTGCTGGAACAGCAGCTCCAGGCGAAGAGAGAACGCGACGCAGACGCCGCGCCTCACTTGTAACCGGACGCACGATGTCGTTCCCTCGTTCAAGCGGCGTGCTTCTCCATCCGACATCGCTGCCGGGCGGCTTCGGCATCGGCGATCTCGGACCCGGCGCGTTCGAGTTCATCGATCTGCTCGCATCCGCCGGCCAGCGATTGTGGCAGGTGCTGCCGCTCGGACCGACTGGCTACGGCGACTCCCCGTATCAGTGCTTTTCCGCGTTTGCAGGCAATACCCTGCTCGTCAGTCTCGAACAACTGATTGAGGACGGCCTGCTCACCGAGTCGGAGGCCGGTGACCGGCACCTCTTCCAAACAGGGAACGTTGACTTCCCGGCTGTCATCGCCCACCGCCTGGCACTCTGGCCGCGAGTGCTCGACCGGTTCGAAGCGGCCGGTGCCATACCGATGCGCGATCGTTTCGACCGCTTCTGCAGCGCGCACGCGCGCTGGCTGGACGACTTCGCGCTGTTCATGGCCGTCAAGGAGGCGCAAGGGCACATCGCCTGGACGGCGTGGGAGCCCGACATCGCGCAACACGATCGATCGGCGGTCGCACGCTGGTCTGCCCGCTGCGCTCGAGAGATCCGGCTGCACAAACTGACGCAGTTTCTGTTCTTCGAGCAGTGGCAGCACGTGCGCGACGCCTGCCGCGCGCGATCGATCGAGATCATGGGCGATCTGCCCATTTTCGTCGCGCACGACAGCGCGGACGTCTGGGCGCAGCGAGCGTTGTTCCATCTCGACTCCGACGGCCAACCGATCGTCCTCACCGGTGTGCCGCCAGACTACTTCAGCGCGACCGGCCAGTTGTGGGGGAATCCCCATTACCGGTGGGATGTCCTCGAGCAGACCGGTTACGTCTGGTGGATCGAGCGTTTTCGTGCCCTGCTGGCGCTGGTCGATCGCGTCCGCATCGATCACTTCCGCGGATTCGAGGCGTCGTGGGAAGTGCCACGCGACGCGACGACGGCCATTCAAGGAGAGTGGGTGAAAGGGCCCGGTGTGTCGCTCTTCGAGGCGGTGCAATCGGCGCTGGCAACGGATCGGCTGCCCTTTGTGGCCGAGAACCTCGGCGTGATCACGCCGGAAGTGGAAGCGCTGCGCGAGCGGTTGCGGCTTCCCGGGATGGCCATCCTTCAGTTTTCCTTTGGAAACGACCCACAGGCACCCGATTTCAAGCCTCACAATTATCCACGGAACCTTGTGGTGTACACCGGCACTCACGACAACGACACGACCATGGGGTGGTGGACTGGTGGAGTTGGCCACAGTACACGGTCGCACACGGACCGCGAGAACGAGCGTGAGCACGCCCGCCGTTATCTCGACCTCGACGACCGACAGGTGCACTGGCAGTTCATCCGCGCGGTGCTGGCGTCGGTTGCGGACACGGCAATCGTTCCAGTGCAGGATCTCCTCGGCCTCGGCAGCAACTCGCGTATGAATCGGCCCGGTACGGCCAGTGCCAACTGGAGGTGGCGGCTGGCTCCTGGGCAGCTTACTCGCGAGACCGCGCAAAAGCTCGCCGTGATGACCGAGACATACGATAGGGTCTGACCGCTTGCAGCGAGGTGGATCGATGAAGCTACAGGTGCGGCACGAACTTGACGTGGAGCCGCCACTGCGATTGCTGGCGAATGAGAAAGCTGGGAGCGGGAATGTTTTGTTGCGGCGGCGCGCAACCAGCGGTACTTACAGCTGTGGAATGTCGCAAGCCGACCGGCCCAGACCGTAGGAAAGCACGGAGCTTTTCCGCCAGCGGCGTCCACTGTCGCATTTCTGATTGGCAAGTGCGAATGCAAACGCAAAGGTCTGCACCGCTGCCAATCCGGTACCGTGAAGCGTTCGCGGCGCTCGAGCGGCGTATCGCGCAGGAACCTGACGCGGCCGCGATCGCATTTAGAAATTGGCTCCTCAGGCTGGATTCGTGCCAGCAGCCCTCCGGTCATTAGAGGAGCGTAAACCCAGTGCGGAGCGAGTCGGAGCCGGTTTTTCCGTGCGCTTTCTAGACAAGGAGCGTGTCCGAGTAAGGACGACGTAAAGAACGGGCAGGAGCACGGCACCTCCGTCACGGAGGGGGCGTTATTTTACACAGATCGAATTACCGCACCCCACACGCTCTGCTCTATTCGAGCTCTATTCGGTGCGGGGTGGGAAGAGACGTCGGTGTGAGATCAGCCATCAATCATCGACCCGACACACCTCACCTGGCCTCGTTTGCATCCTGAAGCGGCACACGATTCCCGTCGTCTACGCTGAACTCGCGCGACGCGCTGACGAACAGCAGACATTGCGGCCGGACCGACGCGCAGTGTCAGGGACAAGCACGATCCGAGGTCAGCGAGCCTCCCGATCGATGTGATCGTCGCTCTGACTGAGAAGTCGG
>JAUSJS010000235.1 GCA_030647575.1 Candidatus Limnocylindrales bacterium
GGATCGAAGCGGCACGGCCGTCGCCTCGCGTGAAGGCCGCGTTCGCGGCCGCCGAGGTCGTGGTCATCGGGCCGTCCAACCCGATCGTCTCGATCGGACCGATCCTGGCCGTGCCGGGGATGCGCGAGCTCATTGGCGGGGCGGGAGCTCGGGGCGTGCCGGTGGTGGCGGTCAGCGGCATCGTCGGCGGCCAGGCGCTCAAGGGACCGGCGGACCGGATGCTGATCTCGCTCGGGTTCGAGTCGAGCGCCCGGGGCGTCGCGGCGCTCTACGCTGACCTGCTCGACGGGTTCGTGCTCGACACGATCGATCGGTCGCTGGAGCAGGAGATCCGGGCGCTGGGGCTGCGGACGCTCGTCACGAACACCATCATGGCCGATCATGCGGGTCGCGCCCGCCTCGCCCGAGCCGTCATGGAGTTCGCTGCAACGCTATGAACGCCCCTGAGACCCGCGCGCAAGACCCCATCGCTGCGCCTTCGCGGATCGCGGCCGTCATCCCGGTCGGGACGCTCGAGGGCGCCAAGTCGCGCCTTGGCGACACGCTCGACGCCGAGGAACGCCAGGACCTGGCCGAGCGGCTGCTGGCACGGACGATTGCCGCCGCCCTGGCCGTCGAACGCATCGCCGACGTCCTGGTCATCAGTCCGGACCGCGAGGTGCTTCAGCGCGCGGCCGACGTGGGGGCACGCACCCTCCGCCAGCGATCCCGGGGCCTGAACGCCGGCCTCGCCGAAGCCCGTGCCGACGTTATCGCAGGGGGCGCGGACGCGATCCTCGTGCTCCCGATCGACCTGGCGTTCGTCACCGCCGAGGCGGTGGCCGACGTGCTGAATCCCATGACCCGCCCCGTCTCCATCCCGGCCGTCGTCCTCGTCACCGACCGTCACGGCACGGGCACCAATGCGCTCGCGCTCCGGCCGCCCGAGGTCATCGAGTTCGCCTTCGGGCCGGACAGCCGGCGGGCGCACCGCGAGGCGGCCCAGGCCGCGGGCGCGGCCTACACGGAGGTCGATGGGCCGCTGGCCTTCGATATCGACACGCCGGCCGACCTCGTCGTCGTCGAGTCGATGTCCCCGGAGGGGATCGGTGCTGGCTGAGTCGTCGCTGCTGGTGCTGGCGCTCGACGGGATCCCGGAGATCCGCCTCCGCGACGATCTCGGGGCGCTGATCGGCGACGCGATCGACCGGACACCCGTCGCGCTGCCGCTGACCGACGAGGACGTGCTCGTCGTCACGCAGAAGATCGTCTCGAAGGCCGAAGGCGCCGTCGTCGACCTGACCGGCGTCATCCCAGGCGAGGACGCGATCGAGTTCGCGCGCCGGTACGAGCGGGATCCGCGCCAGGTGCAGGTCGTCCTGAACGAGGCCGCACGCGTGGTGCGGATGGAGAACGGCGTCCTCATCACGGAGACGGCCCATGGCTTCGTATGCGCGAACGGCGGCGTCGACGCTTCGAACGTCGGGCCAGGCTCAGGCTCGCTCGTGACGCTCCTGCCGCGCGATCCCGACGCCTCCGCAGCCTCGATCCGGGCGGCCGTCCGCGAGCGGTTCGGGGTCGACGTGCCCGTCATCGTGTCGGACTCGTTCGGCCGGCCGTGGCGCTGGGGGATCGTCGATGTCGCGATCGGCGTGTCGGGGCTGTTGCCGCTCGACGACCTGCGCGGCTCGCCCGACGCCGACGGGCGGATCATGCGATCCACCGTTCGCGCGGTCGCCGACGAGCTGGCGTCCGCCGCGGAGCTCGAGCTCGGCAAGACCGCCGGTCGCCCCGTGGCGATCGTCCGCGGCGCCGAGATCACCCGCGGAGAGGGCTCGATCCGCGACGTCCTCATGCGCGCCGAGAACGATCTCTTTCGCTGATCGCGTCACCTGGGATCAGGCGCGGATCGGGACACTGGTACGCTCCGCAACGAAATGAAGGTCGGCCTCCAGATCTGCTCGTTCACCTGGCCCGGCGACTCGGAGGCCATCGGTCCGACGCTCGCTCGGATCGTCCGCCAGGCGGACGACGTCGGCTTCGATTCGATCTGGGTGATGGACCACTTCTTCCAGATCCGTGGCGTCGGCAAGACCGAGGAGCCCATGCTCGAGGGCATGACGGCCCTCGGCTTCATGGCCGCCCACTCCCAGCGCGCCCGGCTCGGGCTCATGGTCGGCGGCATCCATTACCGTCACCCGGGCCTGTGGGTCAAGGCGACGACGACGCTCGACGTCCTGTCGGGTGGCCGCGCCTGGCTCGGCATCGGGGCGGCCTGGAACGCGGAGGAATCCCGCGCCCTCGCCTTCCCGTTCCCGCCGCTCGGCGAGCGGTTCGAGCTGCTCGAGGAGACCCTCCAGATCGCCCATGCGATGTTCGAGGGCGAACGGGGAACGGAGGGGACGTTCCACGGTCGGCACTACCAGGCCGAGCGACTCATGAACTCCCCGCAGTCGCTCTCACGCCCCAGGGTGCCGATCATGGTCGGGGGCGGCGGCGAGCGAAAGACACTGCGCTTGGTCGCCCAGTACGCCGACGCCTGCAATGTCTTCGGGACGCCCGAGGCGATCGCCCGCAAGTACGCCATCCTGGATGCGCATTGCGCCGCCGTCGGACGCGACCCGAACGAGATCGAGCGATCGACGCTGCAAAACGTCCGCCTGACAGTCGACGGCGCTGGTGGCGGGGAGACCCTGAGCGAGGTCGTGGAACGGTTCGGGGAGCTTGCTGACGCGGGTGCCCAGCACGTGATCGTCGACCTCCGCGCCGTCCACGATCCGGACCGCCTGGAGCTGTTCGGGAGCGGGGTGCTTCCGCAGCTCCGTGATCTCTGATGATACCCCCAGGGAGTATCACTTTCATGGTACGATCAACGACATGACGGACAGCAGCAAGGGCAACGGGACGTCTAACCCGTTCGGCGGATTGAGCATCGCGATCGTGGATCCGGGCCAGGATGCGGCGACGGCGACGGGCGGCCCCTCGACCATCCGGAGCGCCGAAGGCCGGGTCGACGCCAAGGTCGTCATCGTCGGCTCCGGCCCGGCCGGAATGACCGCGGCGATCTACGCGGCGCGGGCCAATCTGGAACCGGTGGTCCTGGCCGGCTCGGCGCCGGGCGGCCAGCTCATGCTGACCAGCGACGTCGAGAACTACCCGGGATTCGTCGATCCGATCCAGGGGCCGGACCTGATGGCTGCGATGCGCGGCCAGGCCGAGCGCGTGGGGGCGCGGATCATCGACGTCGACGTCGACCGGGTCGACCTCTCGAGCCGGCCGTTCCGGCTCTGGGCGCGCGGCACGGAGTACCGGGCCCAGGCGGTGATCATCGCGACCGGGGCGTCGGCGCTGTGGCTCGGCCTCGAGAGCGAGACCCGCCTGCGCGGTCGCGGCGTGTCGGCCTGCGCGACCTGCGATGGGTTCTTCTTCCGCGATCGGGAGATCGCCGTCGTCGGTGGCGGGGACACCGCCTTCGAGGAGGCGACCTACCTGACCCGCTTCGCGACGAAGGTCCACCTGCTCCACCGGCGCGACACCTTCCGCGCGTCCAGGATCCTGATCGACCGAGCGCGGGCGCATCCCAAGATCGAGATCCACCCGAACACCGCCGTGGACGCGGTCCTGGGCGACACGAAGGTCGAAGCCCTACGCCTGACCGACACCACGACCGGCGCCGAGCGCACGATGCCGGTCGACGGCGTGTTCATCGCGATCGGCTACAAGCCGAACACGGACGCGTTCCGCGACTGGCTGGAGGTCGATCCGGCCGGCTATCTCGTGGTCCACGACGAGACCGGCTCCAGGATCGACGGCGTGTTCATCGCCGGGGACGTGCACGACCATCGCTATCGCCAGGCGGTCACCGCCGCGGGCGACGGCTGCAAGGCGGCCATCGACGCCGAGCGCTGGCTGGAGGCCCAGGGCATCACGGAGGCCGCGACCTCCACTGCCTGGTAGGTGTGACCGAGGCTGGGCGCTTCGCCCTCCTGTCCAGGCTGCGGATCAGCCCGCCCGTCGGAGCCCTGGTTCATGAGGCGCTCGACCGCGCCATCGGCGCCGCCGAGGGACGATCACCAGGCACGGTCTCGGCGCTCGATGCCGGCTGCGGACGGGTCTCGGCGCTGCGGGCATTCCGCCCGCGCATCGGTCGTCTGGTCGGCGCCGACCTCCACCGACCATCCGCGCCGCTCCCCCACCTCGACGAGCTCGTGATCGTCGATCTGTGTGGCGCGGTGGACGGGTTCGCCCGTGAATCCTTTGACGTCGTCCTGTCGAGCTTCACCCTCGAGCACTTCGCAGACCCACCGGCCGCCCTGGCCAATTTCCGGGGCTGGCTTCGTCCCGGTGGCACCCTCGTGGCCACGACCGTGAATCGGCGGCATCCGTTCGTGGCCGCGTATCTCGGCCTGCCCGACGGCGCACGCCGGAGGCTCCAGCCCCTGGTCAAGGCGACGGCCGGCGATGCCCACCCGCTGGTCGGGGCCTGCAACGACCCGGACGCCGTCCGGGCTGCCCTCGCCGACGCGGGATTCACGGACATCCGGCTGACGACCGTGGGCCATCTCGCCCGGGCCTGGGGCCGTCACTGGCCGACCTTCGCGCTCGGACTGCTCGGCGACCTGCTGACGACGGCCATGCCATCGCGCCGCTCGACGATCGTGGCCGTCGCGCGGGTCCCGGCGGTCGGCGCCTGATGTTCGGTCGGGGCGGGCCGTTCGGGGGCGGCTCGCGCGAATTCCAGCCAGTGCCAAAGGAGCGCCGCGGGCGGACGGTCCGCCGGATCGTCGCCTTCTTCCGGCCCTATCGCGCCCAGGTCACCGTGGTGCTGGTGGCGATCCTGGCCACGAGCTTCATCGGGCTGATCAACCCGATCCTGCTCAAGCTCCTGATCGACGACGCGATCCCGAATCTCGACTTCGGTCTGCTCAACCTGTACGTCGGGCTGATGATCGTCCTGCCGATCATTTCCGGCCTGATCGGCGTGGGGCAGGCCTATCTCAACAACGTCATCGGCCAGAACGTCATGCAGGACCTGCGTGGCGCGCTGTACGGGCATCTCCAGCGGATGCCGCTGCGCTTCTTCACCGAAACCCGGACCGGTGAGATCCAGAGCCGCCTGGCCAACGACGTCGGGGGCGTACAGTCGGTGGTCACCGACACGGCCAGCTCGGTGACCAGCAACCTGGCCACCGCGATCAGCACGATCATCGCGATGTTCATCATCGACTGGCGGCTCAGCGTGCTCTCGCTCGGGCTCACCCCGTTCTTCCTCTACCTGACCTATCGCGTCGGCAAGGTCCGGCGCGAGGTCAGCACCGAGACCCAGAAGTCGCTGGCCGAGATGAGCGCGCTGACCGAGGAGACCCTGTCGGTCTCGGGGATCCTCCTGTCGAAGACGTTCGGGCAACAGGACAACGCCGTCCGCCGCTTCCGGAGCATCAACCAGGTCCTGGCCGGCCTGCAGATTCGACAGGCGATGGTCGGTCGCTGGTTCTTCATGATCATCGGCACGATCTTCAGCATCACGCCGGCGTTTGTGTACTGGCTGGCCGGCTATCTCGCGATCAACGGCGACCCGACGGCCCCGACGATCGGCGACATCGTGGCGTTCACCACGCTGCAGAGCCGGCTCTACTTCCCGCTCGGGCAGCTGCTCAGCGTGCAGGTCGAGATCCAGGGCGCACTGGCCCTGTTCGACCGGATCTTCGAGTACCTCGAGATGGACCCCGAGATCGTCGATTCGCCGGACGCCCGGGCGATGGATCCGGCGGCGATGCGCGGCAAGGTCGCCTTCCGGCACGTCTCGTTCCACTACCCGACGGCAGCGGTGCCATCGAGCCGGGCGCACGATGCCCTGGCGGCGGCCGGACGGGCGGCGGACGAACCGGATGACTCGAAGGAGATCCCGAGCCTCGAACTGCTGCCAGCCTTCGGGCTCGAGGACATCAGCTTCGAGGCCGAGCCGGGCGAGCTCGTGGCGCTCGTCGGGCCGTCGGGCTCGGGCAAGACGACGACGACCTACCTGATCCCGCGGCTCTACGACGTCGACAGCGGCGCGGTCGAGATCGACGACGTCGATGTCCGCCGGATCAAGCTGACCTCGCTCGGCGAGATCGTCGGCGTGGTGACCCAGGAGACGTACCTGTTCCACGCCTCGGTCCGGACCAACCTGCTCTATGCCCGGCCCGAGGCAACCGACGAGGAGCTCGAGGCGGCCACCCGGGCCGCCGCCATCTGGGACCGGATCGGCGAGCTGCCGCTTGGCATGGACACGATCGTCGGCGAGCGTGGCTACAAGCTGTCCGGCGGCGAGAAGCAGCGAATCGCGATCGCCCGAGTGCTGCTCAAGGACCCGCGCATCCTGATCCTCGACGAGGCGACCTCCGCCCTCGACACCGTGTCGGAGCGGCTCATCCAGGCTGCCTTCGAACGGCTGATGGAGGGCCGCACGACGATCGCGATCGCCCACCGGCTGTCGACCATCCTGCGGGCGGACCGGATCATGGTCTACGACCGCGGCCGGATCGTGGAGCGCGGCACGCACAGCGAGCTGATCGCCCACCGTGGCCTCTATGCCCGGCTCTATCGCGAGCAGTTCCTGGGCGAGCATCCGGCCGAGCCGGTCGCGGCGGACTCCCGGTGAGCACGATTCGCACAGCCGTCATCGAGCATGTCGGCGCCTCCGACTTCTCTGCCTCCACCGGAACCGGTCGCCGGATCGAGTTCGGCGATGTCGAAAAAGGCTTTCTGAGCCCGGTCGAAACGGTCCTGGTTGCGCTCGGGTCGTGCTCGGCGATGGACGTCATCTCGATCGCCATGAAGAAGCGCCAGGCCGTGGAGGCGTACCGCATCCACGTCCGCGGTGACCAGCGCTCCGAGTACCCGCAGGTCTACACCGAGATCGAGGTCGTCCACGAGGTCACCGGGCGCGACATCTCGGAGGCGGCGATCCGGCGCGCGATCGAGCTCTCGGCGACGAAGTACTGCCCGGTCAGCGCGATGATCTCGGCCGGTGCGACCGTGGTGCATCACCGCTACCGGATCCACTCGACCGGCGCGCAGGCCTACGAGGCCGAGGGCGAAGTGATCGCCACCGGGCCCTACGCCCGGCCCGACGTCATCGCCGACCAGGAGGAGCGGATCAGCGGTAGCGGATCGGCTCCTGGGTGAGCGGCACCGGCGACAGCCGCGCGGCACCGCGGGTCCAGATCCGCGTGACGAGGTCCGGGACCCACCAGCGCAGGAAGTAGAGCCGGCAGCCGAGGCAATACCCGGTGACGGCCAGCAGCGTCTGCAGGCCGGCGACAGCGAATGCGAGAGCCCAACCAATCGATGCGGCGCCAAGCCCGAACGCAACCAGCGAGAGGATCAGCGCCACGCTTCCGAGCGTCTGGGCGAAGCGCGGCGGGTACTCGTGCTCGGGGGTTGTCGGCGGCAGGGCGAGGGCTCGGGCGATTCGTCGCCAGATCGCACCATAGATCGACCAGCGAAGGCCGAACGCGGCGCTTACCCCGATCGAGGCAAGGGCGACGGCCACCAGCCAGGGCGCATCGACGACGAACGCCACCACCAGGAGCGCGGCCGAGACCCCGGCCCCGAATCGATGGCCCCGCGGGTCGATCATTCGCGCCTTCGGCAGGCGAGCTTCGGCATCGGTCGGGATGGCGCTGGGCATCGGGCGATCCTCGTGCAGATTGATCTGGCAGCCAGGGGCGCGAGCATAACATATAAATCCGACTAAGTTAGTAGGATATCTCGTCACGCTGGCTGGGCTTCGTGTTGCCCGCGGACTGCGAGACGGTTGCATGACTATGCATCGACCTTGTATAGTCATTCCACCATGACGACAGTCCTTCCGTTTCCGGCGAGTCATCCGGGCCACGCCCCCGAGAGGGGCATCGTGGGCGGGCACGTCCACGGATCGCGCCCGTGAGCGCGGGGCTCGGGTCGCCCGCGGAGGCCGTGACGGACCGCCCGACTGGCCTGCTTCCCCGCTCCGAGATTGGCGTTGACGCGGCGGGTGGCCCGCGACGAATTCGGGTCGGGATCATCGGGGCGACCGGGTACGTGGGTGCCGAGCTCATTCGGCTGCTCGCACGGCACCCGAACGTCGAGCTGGTCGGCCTGGTGGGGCGCGGCCGGGACCACGACCCCATCGCCGGAATCCATCCGCATCTCGCGGGTACCGGCCTGACCGTCCACGCCGAGCTGCCACCGACGGATGCCGTCTTCCTGGCGCTGCCGCACGGAGCCGCGGCCACCCTCGTGCCGGAGCTCGTGGCCGCCGGCACCGCGGTCATCGACCAGGGGCCGGACTTCCGCCTGCGCGACGCGGCGGACTACCCGCGCTGGTATGGCTTCGAGCATCCTCGGCCGGACCTCCTCGACCTGGCGGTCTACGGGCTTCCGGAATTCCATCGCGCGGAGCTGTCGGCGCTCGTGGATGCGCCCGTCGCCATCGTCGGGACACCGGGCTGCTACCCGACCGCCACGCTGCTGGCGCTCGCCCCGCTCGCTCGGGCCGGCCTGATCGGCGACCTCGTCGTCGACGCCAAGAGTGGTGTATCCGGGGCCGGGCGCGAGGCAAAGCCCGAGCTGCACTTCGGGGAGGTCAACGAGAGCGTCAAAGCCTACGGGCTCGGTGGGCATCGCCATGTTGCCGAGATCGAGCAGGAGCTCGCTGCGATCACCGCCCGAGAGGGCCTTGCCCCGGACGCCAACCCCGGGATCGTTGCCGTCGATTTCCTGCCCCACCTCGTGCCGATGACCCGGGGCATCCTCTCCGCCTGCCACGTCCGACCGACCCGCCCTGTGACCCAGGGCGAGCTCGACAAGCTCTACGCTGCCGCCTACGCGGATGAGCCGTTCGTGACGGTGGTCGCGACGCCGCCAGCCACCAAGCACGTCACAGGCAGCAACCAGGTCCTTGTCCATGTTCACCGCGACGAGCGCACGGACCGGATCCTGGCCATCGGGGTCGAGGACAACCTGGTCAAGGGAGCGGCCGGACAGGCGGTCCAGGCGTTCAACCTCGTCCACGGGCTGCCCGAGACCGCGGGTCTCGAGCAGCTTCCCCTGGCGCCCTGAGTCAGTCCACGATCATCGATCGATGACCACCATCTCCGATTTCCCCGTCCCGACGTCCTCGCCGGACCTCCCATCGGTCGAGCGACACGCCGCCCTGCCTGCCGGCTTCAAGGCCGGCGGGCTGGCGGCCGGGATCAAAGCCTCGGGCCGTCCCGACCTCGCCGTCATCGTGACGACCAACGGGCCGGCCGCCGCAGCCGCGGTCTTCACGCCCAACACCTTCGCCGCGGCTCCGGTCCGGTTGTCGCGTGCCCACCTTGCGGCCACGTCTGGCGACGCTCGCGGGGGGTTCGGCTGGGCCGAGGCGATCATTTCCACCAGTGGCAGCGCCAACGCTGCGACGGGCCCCGCCGGCGACGCCGATCAACTCGAGATCGCACACCTCCTGGCGGGGGCGACGAGCTCGGCGCTCGAGCGAACCCTGCATCTGTCGACCGGGATCATCGGGACGCGTCTCCCGCTCGATCGAGTGGCCAGCGGCCTGTCCGCGCTCGTCCCGTTGCTGTCCGAGACAGACGCTGGACTCGAAGCTGCTGCCGCGGCCCTGTGCACGACCGACTCGGTGACGAAGACCGCGACCGCAACCGTGGACCTCCCCGGCGCCGACGGCCGACCCGTGAGCGTCACGGTCAGCGGCATCGCCAAGGGCGTCGGGATGATCCATCCACAGATGGCCACCATGCTCTCGATCATCCTGACCGACGCCGCGGCCGCGCCGGAGACGCTCTGGGGGTTCCTGCGACCCGCCGCCGCCCGGACATGGAACCAGCTGTCGGTCGACGGAGACACGAGCACGAACGACACGGTCTTCCTGCTGGCATCCGGGGCGTCGGCCGCTTCGCCGGTCCAACCCGGGACACCGGCGGCGGCGACCCTCGGTGCCGCCGTCGAAGCGGTGGCGCGCGACCTCGCCCGCCAGCAGGCGGCCGACGGCGAAGGGGCCTCGACGCTCATCACGGCGATCGTCTCCGGCGCACGCGACGATGCCGAAGCCCGGGCTGTGGCTCGAGCCGTGGTGTCATCCAGCCTGGTCAAGGCGGCGGCGCATGGCCGCGATCCGAACTGGGGTCGGATCGCTGGTGCCGCAGGCAACGCCCGCCTGGCCATCGCCGCCGTCCTCGAGGCCGCCGGGCTCGCGCCGGCCGTGGCCGCCGCACGCGCCGGATCGCCCGTCGTCCTCAATCCGGCGAGACTCCGGATCTCGATTGCCGGTCATCTCGTCTTCGATGGGTCGCATGGCGGCCCGCTCGCCTTCGATCGCGCGGCGGCACGTGCCGCGATGGAGGCCCCCGAGGTTGTGTTCGCGCTCGACCTCGGGCTCGGCGCTGGTGCCGGCGAGGCGTTCGGCTGCGACCTCACCGAAACCTACGTGATCGAAAACTCTGAGTACACCACGTGAGCGAGATCCTGGTCGTCAAGCTCGGTGGGACGACGATTGCCGACCAGCGGCAGGTCCTGGACGAGGTGGCCGCCATCGCCCGCCGGCGCCCGGTCGTCCTGGTCCACGGCGGCGGCAAGCGGATCACCGAATGGCTCGAGCGGCTGGGTGTCCCGAGCCGGTTCGAGGGCGGCCTGCGGGTCACCGACGCCCAGTCGCTCGAGGTCGCCGCAGCCGTCCTGCGCGGGGTCGTCAATAGCGAGCTGGTCTCCGGTCTGCGGGATCTCGGCGTCGATGCCGTTGGTCTGTCCGGGGTCGACGGCGGCCTGTTGATCGCGGAGCGCATCCCTCACCTCGGGCTCGTTGCCAGCGTCGTGGGGCTGCGTCGAGACCTGCTCGACGCCATCCTCGTCGGCGGCCAGGTTCCGGTCGTGGCGCCGCTCGCGCGCGACGCCGACGGGATCGTCTGCAACGTGAACGCCGACGATGTCGCTGCCGGGATCGCCGCCGGCCTCGGGGCTCGCCAGCTCGTCTTGTTGACTGACGTGGACGGCGTGCGCGATGCGTCCGGCCGGCGGCTCGATGCACTGACCGCCGGTGAGGCCGAGGCGCTCATCGCGTCGGGTGTCATCGCCGGGGGCATGGTCCCCAAGGTCCGGGCCGCGCTCGCTGCGATCGGTTGGGAAGGCGCGGAGGCGATCATCGCCGATTCGTCCGCGCCGCACGCCCTCGAGCGCGCCCTCGCCGATCCGACGTTCGGCACACGGATCATGGCCCGTCGCGAAGCCCGCGCGGGCGTCGCGTGATCGGGACGCCGAGAGCCGTGAACACCGGGCACGAGCTCAAGCGGCTCCGCCAGCGGGCCATCCGCCAGCTCGTCCTGGAGCGTCCGGTGAGCAGCCAGCGAGAGGTCGTCGACGCCCTCAACGAGCAGGGATTCGAGGTCACCCAGACGACCGTCTCGCGGGACATCACCGAGCTCGGGCTGCACAAGGCCGCCCGCGCCGACGGCCACGTCTACGTCGTCCCCGAGGACGTCCCGGCGCCGCTGGCACCGGCGTCGGACGAACGGCTGCGCCGGATCCTGGCCGACATCCCGGTCAGCATCGGTCGCAGCGGCCTGACCCTGGTTCTGACGGGCACGCCCGGCACCGCCAGCGTGATCGCCCAGGCGATCGACGAGTCCACCCTGCGGGAGCAGGAAGGAACCCTGGCTGGCGACAACACCTTGCTCGTGCTGTTCGCCGACGAGACGCGCCTCGAGCGCTGGCTCCAGCGCTTCCGGCGCCTTGCCGTCCTCGGAACGCCCGGCGCCACGGACGGTTCAGGCTACCGATCGACGCCCACCCCCATCAGCCGCTGATCCGGAGGCACAGTTATCCCGTGAACAAGGTCGTCCTCGCCTATTCGGGTGGACTCGACACATCGGTCGCCGTCGCCTGGCTCAGGGAGCAATTCGGCGTCGAGGTCGTCACCCTCACCGTCGACCTCGGCGGCGGCTCGCTTCGTCAGGGCGTCGAGGCTCGCGCCATCTCCGCCGGGGCGTCGCGAGCGTACGTCGTCGACGCACGCGAGCGCTTCGTGACCGATTTCGTCTGGCCGCACCTGCAGGCCAACGCCGTCTACCAAGGTGCTTACCCGTTGGCGACCGCGCTGGCCCGCCCGCTGATCGCCCAGCTCCTGGTCGAGGTCGCCAAGCGCGAAGGCGCCGACGCCGTGGCCCACGGCTGCACCGGCAAGGGCAACGACCAGGTCCGTTTCGACGTGGCGACCCATGCCCTCGATCCGGGCCTCGAGGTGGTCGCGCCGATGCGGGTCGGCATGGGCCTGACCCGCGACCAGGAGATCGACTACGCCGCCGAGCGCGGAATCGAGATCCCGATCACGAAGGCGTCGCCCTATTCGATCGACGTCAACCTGTGGGGGCGCTCGTGCGAGACGGGCGTGCTGGAGGACCCGTGGGTCACCCCGCCGGCCGATGCCTACGAGTGGACGGTCGCCCCGAGCGACGCACCCGACCCGATCGACGTGTTGATCGAGTTCGAGGGCGGCATTCCGGTCGGGCTCGACGGCGAGCGCATTCCGCCGGTCGAGCTGGTGGAGCGGCTGCACACGCTGGGCGGAACCCACGGGGTCGGCCGGATCGACCACGTCGAGGATCGCCTGGTCGGGATCAAGAGCCGCGAGATCTATGAGACGCCGGCGGCGACCATCCTGCACGCGGCCCATCGAGCGCTGGAGGGGCTGACGCTGTCGCGCGACACGCTTCGATTCAACCGGTTCGTCGCGGACGAGCTGGCCCGGCTCATCTACGACGGATTGTGGTTCAGCGCGCTGTCGCGCGACCTGCGGGCGTACGTGGCCTCGTCGCAGCGGGTCGTCTCGGGCGAGATCCGGGTCCGGCTCGATCACGGGAGCGCCATCGTCGTCGGGCGGCGATCGCCGCTCTCGCTCTACGACAAGTCGCTCGCGACGTACGACGAGGGCGATGCCTTCGACCACGCCTCGGCGGTCGGCTTCATCGAGATCTTCGGGCTGCCGCTGCGAGTCGAGGCGGCGCGTCACGGCGCCGTCGGCAAGCATCACGGCGCCGCGTGGGCCTGGACGGACCCACTCCTGGCAGACCTGCCGACGACCGTCACGGACCCGAAGCCGGCGGCTGTCTGAGGCTGCAGCCGGAGCTGCCGGTCCGCGGCGAGCAACGCGCTTGGACGTGGCCGCCCGAGCATCCAGCCGCGACCGCCCGAGCGACAGCCGAGGCGCGGTGACAGATACCTCGCCGATCGAGACCGGACCCGTTTGCCCTGGCGGCCACCAACGGGCTCGATCGCACCCAGGTCGGGCGGCTAAGCCTCGCCTTCGGCGAGGGGATCACCGGTCGGGCGGAGCTCCTGTCCGCCGGCTGACGAGGTCCGCCCCCGGTCCGAGACACGGCCGCCGGGATACGATCGCAGGCCACCGACGCGTATGGGCCGCCCCAAACGGCGGAACATACATCCACGGACTCCAATGGCCGACCCGCCGGCTTTCGGGTGCTCGGCAGCGACGATTCGCCTATCGATCGACGCTCAATCGTGCTCACAGGAGATGACCGAGATGGCCGGACCGAGCGCCAGCGCCCCAAAGGGCGCACGCGATCGACCATCCGAGTCCAGCCATGAATGTTCCGCCATTTCCGACCCAGCACAGCCCCGGGCCACCGCTGGGCGGGTTTCGCCAGGCGGACTCCGG